>JBBQQZ010000035.1:0-17003 GCA_038215325.1 Tepidisphaerales bacterium
GCGGCGGTCTTTTCGAGTTCGCCGACTTCGGATTCAAGCTTTTTCTGGGCCTGCTCGAGCGCCGACTTGGTCGCGTCCTGCGCCGACGCCGCCTGGTCCTGCGTCGGCGGCTGCTTCATCTGCTCCTGAGCCTTCTCTGACTGCTGCGCCGCCTGGCCAAGATCTTCCGTCGCCTTCGACTCGTTCTCCGCAGCTTTCTGCTGTAGATCGCGGGCCTTCTCGCTGATCTCCTGCTGCGTCTGCTTGGCTTCGACCGGATCGGACTTCGCCTTCTCAACCGCTTTCTTCTGCTCTTCCTGGAGCTTCTTGGTCTCCTCGAGCATCTGCTTGGTGGCGGCGAGTTTGTCCTGCGGCGTGGCGGGCGTTTCTTCGGCCTTGGCTATCTGCTCGTCCAGCGCCTTGCTCGCTTCTTCCAGATTCTTGATCGCTTCCTGCTGCTGCTGCTCGGCCTTTGCAGAGTCGGTCTTGGCCATTTCGCCGCGGGCTTCGTTCATGTCGCGCTGGGCCTTGGCGATGTCTTCGGCGGCCTTGGGGGCGAGGTCGTCGATCTTCTTTTTAAGGCGATCGGCCTTATCGACCAGTTCGCCTTGCTTCTGATTGACGTCTTCTTTCAGCTCATCCTTCTGGGCGGCTTTGGTCGCTTCGGCGTGCAGCTTTTGTTCGTCGATGACGCGTTCGAGTTGCCCCTTGGCGTCCTTGAGCGCCTCGACTTTGCTCTTGGCGGGCGTGACGAGTTCGGCCATCTCGTAGAGCGTGTCGCGAACGGACTTTTGCGCGGTGGCGGCGGAGAGGATCTGGGCCTTGCCCATGGTGTCGGAGATGTTGTTCATCTGCTGCGGCAACTGCTTGTCGCGCAGCAGATCAGCGGCCTTGCGAACGCCGGGCGCGCCCGATCCATCGACCGAAGCAAGCTGGGCGAGCAGATCGAAGACTTCCTTTGAGTCGGCGTTGATCGTGTCTTGGTCGCCGCGACGCACCTGAAGGGCTGTCTTCTGCGGTGCCGCCCATTCGCCTTGCGGCTTGCCTTTGGTCTGGAAGTGGATCTGAACCGTTGCGGTCATGATCGCGCTTTCGCGCTCGGCGAGCTTGGTCAGGCGGGTGGAGAGGGTCTGTAGCCCCTGCTGCCTTTGATACTCCGCCAGCAGCGTGCGCAGTTCGGCGACGATCCGCTGCTGCGACGTGTGAGCGTCGCGCACGTTTTGCGAGGATTGCGTGTTGTCGGTGGTGCCCCGGGCGGCCTGTAGAAACTCGATCACTTTCTGCATCTCGTCGGCAGACAGCTTGCCGAGCACGCCGCGGATTTGCTTGAGCACGACCACGTTCTGGCCGCTGCCCATGCCGTTGCGCTCGAACTCGCCAATGACCTGGTCGAGCTGCTCGCCGACCGCCTGGGTCTGCGACCGCAATTGCTGCTGGCGAAGCTCACTTTCGCGCAGTTTATCCGAATCGGCGGCACCCATAACGGGGGAGACGATGACCGAGGCGACGGCGCTGATGATCAGGAGATGACGTTTCATGGCAGATCTCTTTTCGAGGCACTGGCAGAGGGCAGGACGCGAGTCGCGGCCGTTACCCTTAAAACCTTACGGTTTTAGACGCGGTTCGTTGCCTTTGGTTCCCGGCTTCTCGAAAATAATCTCGCCCAGCGAACCGGTCAGGTCGATCTGGTTCTCCTGGATTTCCTCGATTGCCTTCAACGGATCGCCCAGACGAGACAAAAGGTACTCGCTGACCTGCGCCTCGGTGCCGATGCGGATGGTCCGATGTTCGGATTCCGTTCGCCCGGGGCCGGTCTGGTCGTTGCCGTCCTCGGCTTCCACCCACCACTCGATGACATCGCCAGGCTGGAGTTTGAGGGTGTTCAGATCCCACTTGTACTGCCCGCGGACCGATTTTTCGGGCTTAGGCAGGTCAAGTTCGATGGTGCTGGTGCGCTTCATCCTTGCGGCGCGGAGTGCTTCGTCGCCGGAGACGAGTGAGGACGTCGGCACGACCTCTCGCCGCTTATCGGGCCTCACCCACATCATCTTGCAGCGGGATTCGCCTGTGACTTCGAGGTACTCGATCTTGATATCGACCAGCTTGCCGGCCTCGAGAAGAAGCGGCTCGGACTTCGATTCTCCCGTCCGCGGACCCCACTGATCGATCAGGACCGTCTCGCCCTGCCAGACCCGCACGCCGTCGTCGGAATCGAACACGAGCACGTACGTTCCGGTCTGCGGCGGGACTAGTTTGCCGGTCCAGCGGATGCTGAAATTGTCGCGCGGGACTTTCTTGTCCGGAGATTGCTGGTCGTTGAAGTTGAAGTCGATCTTCGGCTCGACGCGCTCCAGCACGGGTTCGCCATCGAGTTCGGGGTTGTTGAAATACTGGGCCGTCAGCCCGTCGCCTTCCAGCTTCGCATCAGCCCCGGCGGGCATGTGACGGATGCGGCTTTTGGCGACGGCGATGTCGTCGGTGAGTTCAAACCCGATCGTCGTGGTGGCGCGCTCGGTCACCAATTCTTCACGAATGAGCGGGAACGTCAGGTTCACCACCGGCGGCATGTCCGGGACCAGGTCGATGCGGTAGACGGCAGGGTCTTTGCTTTCCAGGCCGAGTTCGTCAACCAGGTGGATCGACATGCCCGTCGTGCCGGCGGGAACGGGAACGCTGGGGATGTTGTTTTCGGAGGTGGTGAGGATGCGCGGGTTGGCAGGGTCGCGCTTGAGATAATACTCGACCTTGGTTCCTTCAAACTTCACGCGGTTGCGCGCGCCCGAGAGCGACGCGGTGTCTTTGACCGGCTTGCTGGCGGTGACTTTCAGTTGCAGGCGGCTGCCGGCGAGGATCTGGAGGTCGCTCTTGAGGCGCTTGGCAGGCGGGCGCTGGGTGTAGGCGGGCAGGTGCTGGAAGATCTCGATATCCGCCACGTCAGGCCGCGGGTGCGCCTCGATCGTCGCCGGCGCGCTACGGCCGTCATTCAGGTAGACGCGGTAGCTGAAACTGTCCTGCACGTTCTCAATATCCAGCCCGAACTTCTCCGGCTCGTCGCGATCGGGCTTCATATAAAAATCGCTGGTGACGCCCGAATCGTACCTCACCCGGAGCATCCCCTCATCCGGCACGACGCCCCTGGCGAGCGCCTCGATGCGGATCGCATCACCCTTGGCGACAACGCGTTTCAGCGGCGTGAGCAGTTCGACCTGCGTCTTGCGCGGCACGTCAATGCCCGGCACGCATACCGCCCGCATCAACAGATCGCGTGACGTTCCGCGGCCATACAGAAGCACGCCCGCGCCGATGACCAGCAGCAGCAGGCCCACGCCCACCCGCTTCATCACCTCGTCGACCGCGATCACCTCGGTCGTATCCTTCGGCTCGATATACGCTTCAGCGTCCCTCACAGCGGCGCCGACCATGTGCTTGGAAGCGCCTTCCAGCACCAGCTTCGGCTGCGAAAACTGCACCGCCGAGATCAGCCGGCTGCCGGCATCTTCGTAGAACGATTCGATCCACAGCGCCACCGTCTCGTCGTCCGGTCCCTTAATGAGCGGCCAGATCACGTGACGCGCCAGCAGATAGCCCAGCGCCGACACGTGGATCGCCAGCATCGCACACCGGAGCACGTAAGGCAGATCAAACCACCAGTCGAGCAGCATCGTGCCGGCGAGCACCGAGACGAGGACGATCACCATCGTCGACACCCCGAACCCCGCGCGCACCACCGCATGCTTACGGCGAACGGCGTCGATCTTGGATTGAATCACCTGGGACATACTGATTTCATCCACTAATCTTCACGAATCCACACGAATCAATTGCATTGGATTTCATTCGTGGAGATTCGTGAAGATTAGTGGATCTCTTTGTTTTCATTTCAGATACGCAGACTTCCTAAGCGCCCATTCCGCACCCGCCAGCGCGAGCATCAGGATGAAGAAAATCGGGCTGGACCAGATCTCGACGTCGATATTCGAACGCACCTTCTCCGCCTGGCTGTTGATTGAATCGGGCAGCTTGTAGAGGTCTTCCTCGCGGAAGAACGCCCCCCGGCTCGTGCCGGCGACGGTGCGAAGGAGCGATTCGTTCATGGCGGTTTCGGCGAATTCGAGCTTGGGTTCGGTGACGGGTAGATCCAGCGCGATGGCGGGGTCGGTATCGACGCCGAACTTGTAGTTGCCCGCCGCCGGTGCGGTGACTTCGGCGCGGTACATGCCGGGCTGGCCGGGCACCTGCTTCAGGATGATCGAAGTCGTCGTGCCGTCTTCCTTCTTCAATGTGCCGCGAACGTTGGCGTCGGTGATCGGCTCGTAACGCTGCGTGTAGAGACGCGCGTAGACGGTCACGCGGTCGCCGACGGAGTAGCTTTTCTTGTCGGCGACCAACTGCGTGCGGCGTGATTCGCCGAGCAGGTGCGGCAACGCCAGACGCTGGATGATCTGTCCCCAGAGGCGGGTGTAATGTTTGTCGCCGGCGTTTTTGCGCCATCGCCAGAGGTTGTCCGTGCCGATGAAGAGCGTCGTGCCGAGCCCGTATTGCTGGGCGGCGATGATCGGCATCTTGCCGAAGCGCGACGCCTTGGCCGGGTCCGAATCCACCAGCAGCACCTCCGCCGCGGGCTTGGGACGCGTGATGCGGGCGGAATTGAAGATCGGCGGGAGCTTTTCCCAGATGCGGGCGTTTTCCTGGTCGTCGTCCGACAGTTTCAGCATGTCGCTGTTCTTACCTGCGGGCGTAAGCTCGAACTTGATCGGCTGGTCGTATTTCTCGGTCGAGCGCGAACCCGGCGCGGCGGCCTCCCATTCGACCGGGAGCATCTTTTCCAGCGTCGTCCCCTGATACTTGCTCGGGGCGTATCGCTTGCCCGCGATCATCGCGACCGCGCCGCCGAACTCCCCAACAAACTTCTCCAGCGCTTCCTGCTGCGGCGTAGCGAGGAGGGTCGGATCGATGTCGCCAAGGATGATCAGGTCGAACTTGTACAGCTCTTCCTTCTCGGTCGGGATCTTCTCGAGGTAAGGCGAATCCTTCACCTGCGCCAGCGTTTTGTCCCCTTCCAACAACACGAACTTCGCCGCGATACGGCGGTCGCGGAGGAGCATCGCCTGGAGATACTTGAACTCCCAACGCGGCTGCTGCTCGACGTAGAGAACCTTGATCTTTCCGTCGATCACCCGCACCTGCTGCGACTGGCTGTTGTTGTCCTTCACCGCTTCGGCGGCGAGCGGGTCAACGCTGACGGTGAGCTGGAAGTTGCCTGCTTCTACGGGCGTGACGGGGATTTGCACGAGGTCTTCGCCATCGCCTTTGATGGTGAGCGATTTCTCGCCGACGACCTTGTTGTTGAGCTTGGCGACCACCTTGACGGTCTGGCCGGACATACCGTTGCTGCGAATGCGCGTGACGACCGGGATCTCGTCGTCCAGGAACGCCACGTCGCGCGCGAAGACCGATGCGACGGCGATATCTTTCGGATTGGTGATGCCGACGCCCCATGCGTAGATCGGGATGTTCTCGCGCAGCGCCAGTTCGGCGGCGGCGACGGGGTTGGAGCCGGCGTTGTTGGCGCTGTCGGTGATGAGGAAGATCGCCGCCAGCGGCTGGCCGCGCGATTTGGTAATCGCGGTGCGGATCGCGTCGCCCATGGCGGTGGTGCCGCGTTCGGGCTTGACGTTATCCAGCGCGGTGGCGAGCGTCTGTTTGCCTTCGATCGGGATGTCGTAGAGCTGTTCGCCGAAGCTGACGGCGCGGAGGTCGTAGTCTTTCTTCAGGCGGTTGAACAGATCGAGTTTGGGGTTCGCCAGCGCCTGGCGCACGATATCAATGCGCGACGGGCTACCCGCCGGCTGGGTGGTGGGCTTCTTTTGATCGATGCCGGCAGCGGGATCGAGTGCGCCGCTGGCGATCTGGGCGCGTTGCTGGTCGGGCGTTTCGGTGCGTGGGTCGGCGATCGACATGCTCGCCGACGCGTCGACGATCACCAGGATCGCCTTGCGGATATCCCCTTCGAGCGTGAAGCGCAAGATCGGGCGCGCGATCAGTAGCAGCAAGCAGAGGAAGAGTCCGATCCGCAAGCCGACCATCAGATAGCGCTTCCACGTCGTCACGCCGTCCTCGCGGCGATACAGCAGGTACGTCGCCACGCCCAGCACGATCGCCAGCAGCAGCAACCACACCTCGCCGATCCCACTGGTCAACAGCAATTCACTCCCCGCCACGCGCGCGTTGCCCGTGGAGGAGATGTTGAAGAGCTTGAGAAGCGTTTCTGTCATAGTTGCCAGTTACCAGTTGCTAGTTGCCAGTGCCGCATTTTGCTGGCAACTAACAACTGGCAACTCTTCTTACTTCGATCGACTAAACCACATCGCCAGCCCCGACTCCGTCACTGCCAGACACATCAGCAGCACGGCGAGGAGGAAAATGAGTTCGGTTCCGGTTCGTTCTTTTTTCAGGTTCGCGGCCAGGTCGGTATCTATCTTACAGAGGATCAGGTTCGCGCTAGCCTTCAGTTGGTCCTGCTCGTTGGCACTGATCGTGTCGAGATTGCTCTCACTCGGGTCGGTCTGCACCGCGAACAGCAAAGGCGGCTGGTCGTTGATGCGGACATGGTAGGCGCCGGCGCGCTCGGTCGGATCGCCGGTGAGCGTTGCGATGCCGTTGACCAGTTCGACACGCCGCGAATCGGCCAGGGCGCCTTCTTCGTTCAGGTAGGTGATTTCGGCTTCCTTGCCGAGCACCTCGATGGCAGTGCGGTGGATGAACTTCTGGCCGACGGTGAGGTTGAGGCTTTCGTCTCGCTTTTCGACGATCGCGCCAATCGAGCGGTACAGCATCGGCACGAACACGCCGGGCTTGGCAGGCAGATCGCTCCAAGCGGAGTCGGCGGTGGTGTTGAAGAGGATGACGCGGCCTTCACCGACGGTCTTTTCGACGATCGCAGCCGTGCCGTCGAGCAACTTGAGCACTGTCTTGGGCGCCGACTGCTTCTTGTCGGTCGGCGTGATGGGCGTGAGCGGGACGTACTTGTAGATGCTGATCGATCCGAGCCGGCCGGACGCGGGGTCTTTCCAAAGGGTGGCGATCGGGTGATCGAGCTGCGATTCACTGAATGTGGTGAGTCGCGACTGGGCTTTTTCGTCCCCCTTGGGCTCGCCGATGGTAGCGGGCAGCAGGCCGGTGCGCGTGCCGAATTCTTCGTTGTAGAACGGGCGCCGCATGCGGTCGCCGGGGAAGATGAGCAGGCCGCCGCCTTTGGTGACGAAAGTGTTGATCGAATCGACGGTGGTTGACGCCATGTCGGCGACATTCGCAAGCACGATGGCGTCGTAGTCATCGAGATTTTCACTCGCCATCGATCCGGCGTCGGAGGCTTTGGCTTCGATCAGCGCCGGCTGGCCTGCGGTTCCGCTGGCGGCAAAGACGGCGCGGAGGAAGAACGTCTCGGCGTCCCGCGCCTCGCGGCCGATGTCGCCATCGACCAGCAGCACCTTCACACGCTTGGTTCCACGCACGACGATCGTCCGCGCGTCGTCGGCGGGCACGCGATCGGGGGTGATCGACGCGGTGACGGCGTAATACCCGTCGTTCTTCAATCGCCCGAACAGCGAAACCGCCTTGCTCTGGCCCGGATCGATAACGTCGATCGTGGCGTCATCCACCGGGGACTGATTGCCGGTGGCACGGTCGGTGGCGTCGCTGGAGGCGAGCCGCAGGGAGACGCGGACATCGCGCGCCGGTTGATCGCCATAGTTGGTGACCACCGCGCTGAACCTTAGCGGCCGATCGATCGCGGCGACGCCGCTGGACTGCACCAGCGAACTGACGGCCAGATTCGCGTTCTCAGGCTGATCGACCATCACGATGGTCGCGCGGACCTGTTCCTTAGATGAATCGAGCAACTGCTTGATCGCGGCCAACTGGCGGAACCCGGATTGCTGGCCGTCAGTGATGATGTAGAGGTCGCGCGACGCCGACTGCGTGCGATTGAGCATTTCGATCCCCTGGCGGATCGCAGGCAGCAGGTCGGTGGCGCGGTCGGAGGGCTTGAGTTCGTTGACGGTCTTGCGCGCCAGCGCCAGATCGCGGGACGGTTCGGCGATCACCGGCTGCGCCGCGTCCGCCGCCATCCACACCGCGACCGACGACCCGGAGGGCAAGGATTCGATGATCTGGTTGGCCGCGCGCTTGGCGACATCAAATCGCGAGGCGACGCCGGTCGTCTGCGACATCGAGTACGAGTGATCGATAAGCACGAGCGTCGCCGACGCCGGCTGCCCGAACAGCCCCGCCGCCGCGTTAAGCGCGGGCCGGGCGAGCGCCAGCGCGATCAGTGCGATTAGCAGTACGCGCAGCAGCAGCAGGATCAGATCCTCCATCTGCAATCGGCGCTGGTTGTTCTCGATCGAAACCTTCAAAAACCGCATCGCCGCCCACGGCACGCGCTGAATCTTGTGCCGATTCAGCAAGTGGATGATCACCGGCACGGAAATGCCGGCGATGCCGAAGAGAAGGAGGGGGTTGAGGAAACTCATGGGAAGTAATCGGGGGCGAGGGGCGAGGGGCAAGCAAGACTTTGTTTGCCTCTTGCCCCTTATTGCCTGCCCCTATTTTGTTGTCGTCCTTTTTCTGAACGCCAGATATCCCGTCAATGTTTCATGCAGCGGGTGCTGCGTCGTTACCTGCACGTAATGCACCTTGTTCTTTTCGCAGCCGAACTTGATCGTATCGATGAACGCGTTGATGGCTGCCAGATAGCTTTTGCGGATCTCGTTGGGCCGCGTCGTTTGCCTGCCCGTGCCTTCGTAGCCGATGAACTCGACATTGCCCTTGAAGGGAAAATCGATTTCATTGTGATCGAGCACCTGGAAGACGATGACTTCGTGCCCGCCGAAACGGAGGTGCTGGATGCCGTCGAGGATCGCCTGCTCGTCGTCGAAACAGTCGCTGATGAGAATGACAATGCCTTTGCGCGGGTTCGTGCGTGCGATCTGGTGGAGCACGGGCGCGATCGAAGTCGCCTGCGTCGGCTGGAAGTTCGCCAGCGTCGTCATGATGTTGTGGATGCTGGCGAGATTGCCGGTGCGCGGGATGTAGTGCTTGACGTCGTTATCAAACAGCGTGAGCGACACCGCATCGCGCTCGCCAAGAATGACATACGCCAGCACGGCCGCCATCTGCTTGGCGTAGGCGAGCTTGGTGACCTTGCCCGAGCCGTACTTCATCGACTCCGAACCGTCCACCAGGATGTGGCAGACGAAGTTCGTTTCCTGCTCGTACTGCTTGATGTAATACCGGTCGGACTTGCCGAGCACTTTCCAGTCGAGGTGGCGCAGGTCGTCGCCGGGGACGTACTCGCGGTGCTGCGTGAACTCGACCGAAAACCCGCGGAACGGGCTTTTGTGATTGCCCGCCAGATAGCCTTCCACGACAGACCGCGCCTGCATCCCAAGCGATTCGGCCTCGGAGACGGCTTGCGGGTCGAGAAGATTTGGAGCGGCTTCTGCCATGGAATGGTCGTGGGTGGTGAGTCGTAAGTGGTGGGTCGTGTATGGCGACAGGTTGTATAACCCGACGCGACTTACGACCCCCGACCGACGACCTCCGACCTACGTCTTTAATCCAACTTCTTATCCTTCGGAATCGCCTCAATGATGCGGCGTGTGATGTCGTCTGACGTCACGCCTTCGGACTGGGCGGCGAAGTTGGGGGCGAGGCGGTGGCGGAAGATCGCCGGGGCGACGGCGGCGACGTCGTCGCAACTGGCGGCGAAGTTGCCGTTGATGATCGCCCGCGCCTTGGCGGCGAGGATCAGGTTCAGACTCGCACGCGGCCCGGCACCCCAGGTCAGCCACTTCTTGCAGAAATCCAGCGCCTCGGGCTGCTTCGGACGCGTCACCCGAACCAGCTTTTCGGCGTAGGCGAACACGTGATCGCTGACCGGCACTTTCCGAACCAGTTGCTGCAATTGGATGATCTCATCCCCGCTCAGCACCGGCTGGGGTTTGCCCATCCCGCCACCGGTCGCCATTTTCATGATCTGACGTTCTTCGGCGGCGCTGGGGTAGTCGACATAAATAAGGAACATGAAGCGGTCCATCTGCGCTTCGGGCAGCGGATAGGTGCCTTCCTGCTCCACGGGGTTCTGCGTCGCGAGCACGAAGAACGGGTCAGGCAGCTTCCAGTCATTCCCACCAACGGTGACTTTTCGCTCCTGCATCGCCTCGAGCATCGCGGCCTGCGTTTTGGGGGGCGTACGGTTAATTTCGTCCGCCAGCACCATGTTCGCAAAAATCGGGCCTTTGATGAACTTGAACTCGCGCTTGCCGGTTTCCGGGTCCACCTGGATCACTTCGGTTCCGGTAATGTCCGAAGGCATCAGGTCGGGCGTGAACTGGATGCGCTTGAACGACATCTGAAGCGACTGCGACAACGACTGCACCAATAATGTCTTGGCGAGGCCGGGCACACCCATCAGGAGGGCGTGGGATCGCGTAAAGATCGCGATCAGCAGTTCGTCGATGACGTCGTGCTGGCCGACGATGACCTTGGCGAGTTCGCTCTTGATGGCTGCGTGCGCGGCCTTCAGGTTCGCGACGGCCTCAAGATCGGCTCGCTCGACCTTCGCAGGCGCGGCGTGGTGAACAGGATGCGGCACCGGCACCGACACCGGGGTCGGGGTCGGGGTTGGTGTTGGTGTTGGTGTTGGGGCGGCGGGCGTTGTCGGGGTCGAGGCCATGCAATAGTCCCTTTCTGTCTCGTCTTATACCCATTCCCCCTTCCGGCGTTTAAGGCTCGCCAGACCGCATTGTGCAAACTCTACCCGATCGGTCACGATTCCCGCTTCTTTTTCTCCGACCGCTGGAGAAAATCCCCCCTCATCGCCTAAGATGCGTCTCGAACCATCAACCAGGGAGATCCATGATCAAGTCCGCAACCGTCGCCTTCGCTCTGCTCGTCTCGTTTGCCTCGCTGTCGTTCGGTCAAACGTTTTCCATCGACCCGATCCACAGCTCGGTCATCTTCAAAGTCATGCACGCCGACACCGCCAACTTCTTCGGCCGGTTCAATAAGGTCGCCGGCTCGGTCAACCTCGACGCCGGCGCGTTGACCTCGCTCACCCTCACCGTCGACGCCAACAGCGTCGATACCAACAGCAAACAACGCGACGAACACCTCCGCAACCCCGACTTCTTCAACACCAAAGAGTTCCCCGAAATCACCTTCAAGAGCACCGGCGTGAAGATGCTGGAAGACAAGAAGTACGAAGTCGCCGGCGAACTCACCCTGCACGGCCAGACCAAGCCCGTCACCGTCACGCTCACCCAAACCGGTGCCGGCAAAAACATGCAAGGCAAAGACACCGTCGGCTACGAAACCACCTTCACCATCAAGCGCAGCGAGTACGGCATGAGCGGCTACATCGACAAAGGCATCGGCGACGATGTGACCCTGATGGTAAGCTTTGAAGCGAACAACAAATAACAAACCGGCCCACCGCCTCGCAGCTAAGGCTGACGCTGCCGGGCTGGTCAATAAATCGGCCAGACGTTTCGGGTGATGAGTTCGACGAGGTTATTCTCGGTGTCACGGAAGTAGAGTTGGCGTCCGCCGAAGGTGCTGCGGGCTTCACTTTCTATCGCAATACCAAGTTGCGTAAGGCGCTGGATGCACTCTTGCAGGCGCGCGTCGCTTTCAACGCCCAGCGCAAAGTGCGTTTCGCCGGCGACATCGTGTGCGGGGATTTCCCCCTCCGGTGCTTCGGAGGGCTCCGTGATGGCCTTACGTTTGAAGATTAAAATCACTTGACGCCCACAGACGTCGAGCGCTCGGAGCGTGTCTTTTTCCTCAAAAAGGGTCTTGAAGCCGAAGACGCGGGCGTAGAATTTCGCAGCTCGATCGACATCATCCGCGCTGACAGGAACTTCGATTACGCCGTCCACCTTGAGGATTGGTGCTTCATCCGCGTCTTGGTTGGCTGTGTCCGTCGCCATAAAAGAGTGTCCGTTCTATCATTTCAAGTGAAAAGCGAAGACCCGCGCTTTCGCAAGGACGCGCGAAATGGGAAAGCCGCAATGAGTTTATCGCAATCATTGAACTTGTCGACCTGTCCGGTTATCCGGTTCCCAGTTCGTTGATTCATGCTCCCTTTCTTACTCGCGATGACCGCCGTCACGCCATGGAGGCCCACGGGTTTAGGCCGCGCACTTAAAGCTCAGCCAGCAAGGCGGCACGTTGGTCTTCCCTCCACACGAACGCCGTCCGTACCACCGGCGGCAAGCCGAGGGGAGTGGGGTAGCGCAGTTGCGTCGTCTGCGGAGCAGGTCGCGACCGGACCGCCACAAACGGTAGGGTATGAATACGCGCACGCACTCTATACGACGTCCTCGCGACTCCTTAGGATTGGCCAAGCTCGAACACCTGCTCGGACCCGAGCTGCCGGGGGAAGCGATGGCGTTGCGGTCGTTAGCGCTGGGCGCTCAACCGGTACGCCCGAGGCGGCAAACCGGTTTCGGCGCGGAACTGCCGGGCGAAGTAGAAAACGTCGCTGTATCCCAGCCGCTCGGCGATCGACTTGATCGGCGTGTCGGTCTCGGCCAATAGCGCCCGTGCCCGCGCTACCCGCGCCTCGATCCGGAACGCGTGCGGGGTCGCGCCCGCGTGCTGTAGGAAAAGCCTGCGAAATGTGCTGTAGCCGATCTCCAACTCCGACGCGATCGCGTGATGATCGACCGGCTCGTCGATCCGATCCGCCAGCAGCGCTTTGGCGCGGCTTACCCACGCCGGCGCGTCGGGTTTCGCCTGCGCCTCGGCCAGATCGATCAGCAGACGTTCCAACTGGTTGATCGCGCTCAATCGCGACCACCGCCGCGATCCCTGCACCGTTGACAGCAGACGATCGAACCGCTCGGCGTCCGCGTGCGGGTTGTCGGATATCACCGGGCCGCTCGGCAGGATGCCGGCGTCGCTCCATCGATCGACCTGCGGGCCTTGAAACGCGACATATCGATGCTCCCACCACCCCGGATCGTCCTGCGCATGGAACCGGATCAACGGCCCGGGCATTGCCGGCCAGAACCAGGCGCCGGCGAGGTCGTACTCGGCCGCGTCGTAGCTCAAATGGATCGCGCCGCGGGTCATCAACTGTAGCGTGTGGTATCCGTCAAAATGCTTGTCCACGTTGGCAGTACAGCGGGCGGTGTGGGCGGAGTGCAGAAAACGAAAATCGTCAGGCATATGGGCATATTACACAAAGATTGAGCACATTTCCCATACACGCCCCCGTCCGGGCGTGGCATGATACGTCCATGATTCAGACGCTGAACCAACCGGTCGATGATCCGGTGAAGTCCATCAACCTGACCGTCGGCGAGATCAAATACTACAAAGACGAAGGCTTCCTGCTCATCCCCGGCCTGCTCAAGAGCGAAACCGCAGCGGCGCTGAACGAGGAGGTGCTGGAGGTGATGAGCCAGCACGGGGCGTCGTACGAGCGGCTTTGCGAAGCGCTCAATCCCGGCGACAAACTTCGCCAGAGCGGCGAGTACCTCGCCGGCGGGACGCTGGACGCGTTCGTCAACAGCCGGGCAATGCTGTCGATCGCCAGCCAACTGCTCGACGGGCCTTCGTCGCTCTACATGCCCTTCAGCGCCGTCAAAAACGGTGGCGGTGGCGGACGATTTCATTTTCATCAGGACAACCAGTACACCCGATTCACCGACGGCATGCTGGGCATCAACCTTTGGACCGCGCTGGTTGACATGATCCCCGAAAACGGCTGCCTCGAAGTCGTCCCGCGCAGCCACCGCCGCGGCACGCTGGAGTCGGCTGAGTCCGGCCACGGCGACGGGCACAAAAAAGTCGCCACCGACCCCGCGGACTTCCTCCCCATCCGCATGCGCGCAGGCGATTGCGTCGCCTTCACCCGACTGACCGTCCACGGATCAGGCCCAAACCCGACCCACGCGCCGCGCCTCGCGTACGCGCTTCAGTACTACCGCGAAGACGCCGAGGCGATCTGGGACAACCAACCCGCCCGGCCGCTGAAAAGCGCGAATCGCTGGCGCACCGGACCGGTGGAACAGATCTCCCGCAAGTTCGACGAGAAAGGCCGCGACGGGCACTGACCGCCGCTTCCCATGAACGACACGCTCGCCCGCTGCCTTGAAGATCTGGAAAACCGCATCGACGATTCCGTCGAAGCCGAACTCGATCATTCGTGGCGCGATTTTTGCCACGACCGGATCGGACGCGGCGTGTTCGATCCGTGCCGCCCGACCAAACGCGCTCCGCAGACCGAATGGCCGAGCGCCCGGATCAATCGCGCGATCGAAGACTTCGACGCCATGCTGCTGCATCAGTTCGCCGCGTGCTCGTGCGTGCTGGCATCGGGCAGCGGCGAACTGTTGACCGTGCGGGCGAACTACGGCACGCCGATCCTCGCGATGGTCTTCGGCGGCGAGTTGTTCATGATGCCCGACGATACCGACACGCTCCCCGCGTGCCGGCCGTTCGACGACGCCCCCGCCGCGCTAAGGCGCATCGCCGAAGCCGACGAACCGACGCTCGAAAACCCGTATCTCCAGCGCGTCTTCGACACCACCCGCCAGATCGCCGAAATCCAGTCCACCTACCCCCGCGTCGGCCGATGGGTGCGGGCGTATCACCCGGACCTGCAAGGCCCGATCGACGTGCTCGATCTACTGCTCGGTGCCGCGACGTTTGAACTGCTCTACGACGAGCCCGGCCTCGTCCACGCCGCACTCGACCGGATCACCACCACCTACGCGCGCGTGATGAAAGCGTGGCAAACGCTCTCCGGCGTGGCCGCGAGCGATGTCGCACATCACTGGGCGATGCTGCACCGCGGCACGCTCATGATCCGCAACGACTCGGCGATGAACATCTCCGGCGACATGTTCGATGAGTTCATCCGCCCCTACGACCAGCGCCTGCTCGATGAATTCGGCGGCGGCGCGATCCACGCGTGCGGGCGGGTCGATCACTTCATCAACCGGCTGAGTACAATGCGCGGCTACTTTGCGATGAACCTCACGCAGCCGCACCTCAACGACATGGACAAATGCTTCGCCGCGACGATCGACCAGGGGATGCAGTTGATCGGCCTCCCCCGCGCCGCCGCCGAGCAAGCCGGCCGCGACCTGCTGGGGCGCGTTCACGTGCTGTGATCCCGTGAAAGCGGGGTTCCAATCGGCGACATGGACCTGTCCAAACTGCCGAAGCTTTCCGAATCCCCCGCACCCGTCCAACCCGTCGCGCCATGAGCATGATCATCGCCATTGGTCGTGGGTCGTGAGTCGTGGGTCGCGGGTCGTGGGTCGTGGGTCGCGGGTCGTGGGTCGTGGGTCGTGAGTCGTGAGTCGTGGATCGTCAAGACGTTGAATCACCAGCACGACCCACGCCCTACGAAATTTAGAGTTGCCCCGATGACACACCGGCGTGCGAAGAGTTTCTTCGTCAACCCCCAAGCGACGCTCATCAAGGCACACGCCTTTGATCGAACGGCAAGGGCAGCGGCTGAAGAAGATTCCGCACGTTTCAACGATGAATCCACCCCGCCAAATAAAAACCCGCGTCGTTTGCCTGAGAACCGCGATGAGCGAAATTCAACCGCCGCGTTTCAAGTCAAACGCAAATGGTTTCAAGTCGAAAGCTCAGGCTTTCAAGTCGAAAGCTCGGGCTTTCATGTCGAAAGCGCGCGCTTTCAAGTCGAAAGTTCGGGCTTTCAAGTCAAACATTCAAGCTTTCAAGTCAAACGCCCGGGCTTTCAAGTCGAAAGTTCAGGCGTTCAAGTCAAAAGTTCGGGCGTTTGAATCGAAAGCCCGAACGTTCAAGTCGAAAGTTCGGGCGCTGAAAACGGGACAGCGTTGAACACGGGGCAGGTTTATTCTCAAGAATCAAACCTGTCCCGGCTTCCGCTTTCCACCACCCATCGATCGAACGTACAAAATGCGGTGCGTCGGGTACGACACACCCTACCTCTTGCGTTGCGCGCGTAGGGCGGGATGAAATCCCGCCGCCGACCGCCAGAGGCGGGATTGCATCCCGCCCTACGAGCTACGGATAACCAACTAATCTTTAACAGAGGGGTCTGCATCGATCGGGTCGAGTTTGCTGATACGGATCAAACGCGCCCGCTCTTTCGGACTCAACTGCTCGACGAGATTCAGCTTTCTGATGCGCGATCGGATGGCGCTACGTTGCCGCTGTAATCGGCCCGCCATCTGTGCGACCGTCAAGCGACCCTCAATGAAGCTCCGAAGTTGCCGGTCGTCCGATTCCGTCCATTTTTCGTAAGCCCGGGGATAGCTTTTGCGGATGTCAATTACTTGATAAGCGGGAGTCGGTGGGTTCTGAACCGAAGCGTTCAATGCCTCCTCAGCCGCACGAAAGATGTCCAAGTAAGTAAGGTCAGGATACGCCGACAGTATCTGTTCGTAGGTGCTGCCGGCGGCGATCATCTCTAACACCGCAGCAGATTTAGCGCTAAGTTGATACCGACGGTTGTCCACATTGCACCTTCTCTTACGTCTCACATCTTCTGCACATGCTCCTCATCCAAAATCTCCTGCACGGTCAGGAGTTTGATGATTCGCTTGGTGCGTTTGTAAAACGCCGCGCACTCGTCGCGGGCGTCTTTGGTGCAGCCGAAGCGGACGAAGAACCCGCGTTGTCTGCTGCCTTCGCCTTCGCGCTCCATGACGGCTTCGAAGGCGTCGATGTCGGATTGCATTCACGACGAGGGTCGCGGTTATTTCATTCGCTTTTCGAGCGCGCGCCAGTTCTTGCAGGACCATTGTATCGAGGGAGGCAAAGCATCGACTGGCTTTCCAGCCTTGCAGAAGTCCGCCAACTTCTTCGCGGCGTCGGCCACTTCGCGGTTGTGCTTCACTCGCGGACCCTCCATTGCTTCGTTTGTCTTTCCAGTTTTCAGGAATTCGATCCAGTTCTCCAGCCTGTCCTTGGCGAAGACGAACACGACCCGGTCGAATTGCGCTTTCGTG
>JBBQQZ010000036.1:0-16856 GCA_038215325.1 Tepidisphaerales bacterium
TACGCGGGCGTGTCGAGGTCGTCGAACTGCCCCTTGTGAACGGCCCAGAAGAACGCGGCCAGCGCGACCACCGCCATCACCACCGCAAGAGGAAGCACGATGAAGATCACTTCCATGACGACTCGTTCGCGCCGATGCGCACTCGCCAGACCGACCACGTCGCCGTCGCGAGCACGGTCGCGGCGCTCAGAGGCATGAGGATGGCGGCGAGCATCGGGTGCATCATCCCCGCCGCGGCGAGCGTGCCGGCGAGAAAATTGTAGCTCAGCGAAATCACCAGGTTCCGCTTGATGATCCGCATGGTATGGCGGCTCATACGCAGCAGGTCGGTGATGGGCATGAGCCCTGGCTTGGCGATGTAGACGTCGGCGGCGCTGAGCGAAGCTTCGGCGCCGCCGGCAACCGCGATCCCCACGTCCGCAGCAGCGAGCGCGGCGGCGTCGTTCACGCCGTCGCCGACCATCACGGTCTTTTGGACTTGCGTGCTGCGTTTGACGATCCGGAGCTTTTCTTCCGGCGACGCCATCGCGGTGGTGCTGAACTGATCGACCCCGACCTCGTGCCCGATCGCCCGCACGACCGCAGGGCGGTCGCCGGAGAGGATCGCGGGAGACCAGCCGTACTTGTCCATCAGTTTGACGGCCGCCAGGGAATCGGCGCGGGGTTCGTCGCGCAGGCCGACGATCCCGCGTACCACCCCGTTGATCGCGACGATCACGCTGGTTTCACCGGCGGCGTCGAGATCGGAGATGGTTCGGTCGAGGTCGCGCAGATCGTCGACGCGGGTTCGGATGTAGGAAGGCGAGCCGATCTCCACGCGCTGGTCGTCGACGGTCGCCGAGATTCCACCGTCGTGTCGGTCGGTGAGGTTCGCGATCGTTGCCCGCAGTCGGCCGGCAAGTTCGTAGCCGCCGAACTCGTTGTAGAGCGCCTTGCCCACGGGGTGTTTTGAATGTTTCTCGAGTTCTGCAATCAGTGCTTTGAGCGTGTCATCCCCGATGAACCGCACGACGCGCGGCGAGCCTTCGGTGATGGTGCCGGTCTTATCGAGCAGGATCCGCCCGCCGCCTGCGAGGGTTTCCATCGCGGTGGCGCTTTTGATGAGAATCTTCTGTTTCGACAATCGCCCGATCGCGACCGCGAGCGTCAGCGGCGTCGCCAGGCCCAGTACGCAGGGGCAGGTGACGATGAGGAGTGCGACGGTGTGATCGATCGCCTGCGACAGCCCGACATAGCACCACGCCGCGAACACGATCGCCGACGCCATGCACACCGCTGGCAGGAACCAGAAGCCGACCTTGTCTGCCAGCCGGACGATCTGCGGCTTGTCCTGCACGCCGGCTTCAACCAGCCGCATGAGTTTGCCGACGCGTGTGGTTTCGCCGACGCATTCGACTTGGATGCGGAGCGTTTGTCCGGTATTGAGCGACCCCGCATGTACGCGCGAACCGACCGCCACTTCGACGGGGACGGATTCGCCGGTGAGCAGCGCCTGATCGACCGCCGAGCGGCCTTCGATCACCACTCCGTCCGCCGGCAGGAGATCACCGCTAAGGACTTCGACGATGTCGTTTTTCTGAATCGCTTCGACAGGCAATTCGACGACAGCGCCATCGCGAACGACGCGGCAGGAGGTGGGCGTCATCGAGAACATCAACTCCACCGCCGCATCGGCGCGGCGGTGCTGGCGATACTGAACAAAGCGTCCGACCAGCAGCAGGAACACGAGCACTGCGAGCGAGTCGAAATAGATTTCCCCGCGTCCCAGGATCACGTTCGCGACGCCGGCAAAGCCGCCAACCAGCAGCGCCAGCGCGATCGGGACGTCGAGATTGATCGTTCGGTTCCGCAGCGCAAGCAGCGAGGACGCAAAGAACGTCATCCCCGGCCAGGCCAGCGACACCACGCCCAGGCCCACGCTCAGGAACCGAAAAAACGTCCGGTAGACCGGGTCCATGCCCGACAAATCGCCGGCGTACATCGCCAGCGCGATCAGCATGATGTTGCCCATCAGAGCGCCGGCGATGCCGATGTGGATGAGCATTCGGCGCGATTCACGTCGCTCGATCGACTTGCGGGATTGTCCCTTGGCCGGGTGAGGCGGATGCCCGAGGCGGTCAAGCGTTCGGCAGATTTGCGAGAGGTTGACGCGCGTGGGATCCCACGTGACGCGTACGCTGGCCGACCGCATGTTCAGCCGGGATTCGATCACACCGGGCACAACTTCGGGGAGTTTTTCCACCAGCCAGATGCACGCGCTGCAAGTCACGCCCTCCAGCAGCAGCTCGATCGATGCGAGCCCCTCGGCCGGCTCGGTGACGTAGAGCGCGGTGAACTCGGGGGCGTTATAGGCTTCGTACTTCGATCCGGTGGGCTGCGCCGGCTGCATGGTCTCGCCGGCAATCTGCTTGAGGCGGTAGAACGAATCAAGGCCGCAGGCGTGGATGGTGTCGTAGACGACGCGGCAGCCGGCGCAGCAGAACTGAAGCAGCGCGCCGGCTTCGACCAGTCCCCGGGGAACCACCAGCCCGCAGTGCGAGCAAACAATTTTGGCGCCTGTGGATTGGGTCTCCTTCATTTGCCCTCTGCCGGACAACAGGCCGGCTCCTCACCGGCGGTTGCGGATTGGGCCAGGGCAAGGCTGCTTAAGTGCGATCGGCCGGCGAGCGTATACACGCCCACCGCGATCAGCAGCACGCAGGTGAGCGTGGGAACGCGTGATCCGAATCGGCCCAGCACGGTCTGCACACCTACGCCCAGGCTTACCATCACGGGCAGTGTGCCGACCCAGAATGCCGCCATCGCGATCGCGCCGGTCGCCGGGTGCCCTGTTCCGGCGGCGGTGACGACGAACGCGTACAGCCAGCCGCATGGCAGCAGCGTGGTCGAAAGACCGATCAGCGCCGCACGGGTCGTCGGTTCGTATCGCATGCTACGCCGGTGCATGCCGGACACTGTCGATTGCCAGACCTTGGGCAATCGCAAGCGCGCCACCTGGACGCCGTATATGCGAAGCAGCGACACGACCCCGAACAGCACCATCACCCCGCCGGCGACCAGCGTCGCGGCGGTCTGGATGCCGGCGAGCCGGCCCGTCAGATCCACCAGCGCCCCCACCGCACCGGCGGCAGCGCCCAGCGTCATGTAGGTGAAGAGTCGACCGAGGTGGTACGCCAGTTGCGTCATCACTTTCTGCTTCGGCGACGCGTCAACCGAGCCGGTCGCGATCGCCAGAAACGCTCCGCACATCCCGGCGCAATGAAGCGAACCGATGAGGCTGGCAACCAGGATGGTGGAGATGAGGATCAGCATCAACGGCTCGCGTGATCACGGTCCCAGTGAATGGCCTTCTCGTAATAGTTCTCGATCACCGCAGGTTTGCCACGCTGGCAGAGGGTGACGATGAACAGCATTCCACCGACATGCGCCAGCAACATTCCTGCGATCAGGAATGGCCAGATGCTTCTAGTCTTTTTCTTGGCGATCTTCAATTTTGCCTCCCGAAGCAGGACCTAACAACAACAACGGCTTCTCGCGGACCGCACCAGTTCCCTCGGTGACGACCAGCGTGGTCTGTATGTGTCCGGCGGCGTAGTTTGATCGGTCGGTGATCAACTGCACGGGTTCGGCGAGCACTTGGCCGGGGTCCAGGTGAATGACGTCGTTCGTCTGAGCGATACGAATGTCATCGCGGCCTTTGATGGACAGCGCGAACGTCTGCGGCACGTCGCTGCGATTGGTCAACTTGAGAATCCAGGTATTCCCGACCATGCCGTTGGGCTCGACGACAAACGGCATTCCCTTATTGCGCTGCACGTCCAGGTCGAACGGCTTCTTGGTGACCACGAGGGTGACCAGGAGCGACAACAGGCCAATCAGGACGACCGAGTAGATCACCACTCGCGGCCGAATGATGCGTTGGTTGTCGCCGCCCATGCGGGCCTGGGAGCTGTAGCGGATCAACCCGCGATCCAGCCCCACCTTGTCCATCACGCCGTTGCAGACGTCGATGCACTGCGCGCAGGCAACGCACTCGATCTGGAGCCCGTCGCGAATATCGATGCCGGTCGGGCAGACGGCGCTGCACAGGCCGCAATCGACGCAATCGCCGAGCGGCTTCGCCGCAGGGGCAAGTGCTGTGAGACTAGGGGCGAGTGAACCGTTCAAAATCGGCAGTTCAACTCTCCTACTTGCCCCTGGCCCCTGATAACTTGCCCCTCTTCTGCCCTTGCCGCGTGGTTCGCCGCGGGTTTCGTCGTAGCTGATGATCATGCTGTTGCGGTCCAGCAGCACGCTTTGGAATCGGCCGTACGGGCAGCCGATGATGCACATCTGTTCGCGCCAGAACACAAAATCAAACATCAACGCCCCCGCCGCCACCATCACGATCGTGAACCCCGCCGGATGTTTCCAAGGCGGAGAGGTGATCCAACTGTTCAGTTCGCGGAACGGGACAAAGTACGCCAAAAACGTGTTCGCCAGGTGCAGACAGATGATCGCAAACACCGCGTACATCGCGATTTTGCGCCACGCCGCCACTTCCCCGCGCGGTGCCCCACCGACGCCGGCGCGTCCGAGGAACAGCCGTTCGATTGGCCGAAAGACGTACTCGATGTAGACCGTCTGCGGGCACGCCCATCCGCACCACACGCGGCCCAGCAGCGCGGTGACGAAGAAGATCGACAACACAAAACTCACCAGCAATAGCGCCAGCAGCACGGTATCCGTCGGCAGAAACGTGAACCCGAACAGGTGGAGCTTGCGGTGGATCAGATCGAGCAGCACGATCGGATCGCCGGCGGCGTTGATGGGGATGTAAGGGATAACGGTAAAGATCGCGATGAGGATGTACGCGGTCCACCGGCGTGCGTGCCAGAACTTACCGGTGGCGAGGCGCGGCGTGAGCCAGCGGCGTGAGCCGTCGCTTTCCAGCGTCGACAGCACGCGTCCCTGCGGCTTGATCAGTGTGTCCTCGGAACCCATAGTGCCTTACCGTTTTGGCGTGCCGCCTTTCGGCTACCACGCTGGAATCTTCTCGCCTTCCAGGCCCTTGCCCGGCGCATTGTTGCCACGAAGCTTGGCGACATAGCTGGAAACGATCAGCGCCTCGGGTCCGCGAAGCGTGTTTTTCCACGCAGGCATCGCGCCGTTTTTTCGGCCGTTCAGGACGACGTCGATGATGTCCTTCTGGGTCTTGACGTAAATCCAGTTGTCGTCGGTCAGGTTCGGCGCGGTAACGCCGCCGGCATTCTTGCCGTGGCAGGCGACGCAGTTGGTGTTGTAGATCGCTTCGCCGACCTGCATCCACTTGGCTTCGGCCTTAAGCTTCTGCATCGACGCGTCGTCGTTGCCGTAAGCGGCGAGTTCACCGTACTGGCGTTTGAGTTCTTCGCGCTGGTCAGCTTCGTACGCCGCCAGCGGGCTGAGCTGCCCGCCGGCCATCGTGGCGACGAAAAAGTAGACCGCCGAGAAGATGATCGAGATGACGAAAATCCAGCTCCACCACCCCGGTGTGGGGTTGTCGTATTCCATGATGCCGTCGTAGGCATGATCGGTCAGCGGTGGTTCCGGGAGAGTGGTGTCGCTCATGATTCGTGTCCTTCCTCAAGCGGCAGTTTCGACGCCGCGTCTATTTCCTTCTTTGACCGCGTGAGTGCGCGGATAGTGACCGCCACAAAGACGCCCAGAAAGATGACCAGTGAGATCCCGCTCAGCAGTCCGGCGTTTGTGAGGGTGAACAGTTCCTTGAAGTTCATTGCGGGCCTCTGGAAAATCGGGCCAGGCCCGCGCCTTCAGCAGCGCGGGCCTTGGCCTGGTACCGTCTCACTTCTCCCCCGCCGCCGGTTGCGTGGCGGGGACGGGGATGGGTTTGTAAATGTCCGTGCCAAGCCGCTTGATGTACGCGATCAACGCAACGACATCTTTGTCCTCCAGATCGGAGCGACCGTTGGCGGAGATGATGGCGTCGGAGATGAGCTTGGCCTGGGCCTTGGCGTCATCCACCGCGGTGGCGCGCTGGGCTTCGGTGTACGGGACTCCGACGCGCTTCAGCGCGAGCATTCGGGTCGGGATCGAAGCGTAATCAATCTTCTTCTCCAGCAACCACGGATAAGGCGGCATGATCGTGCCGGGGGAGATCTGGTTCGGCTGCTCGAAGTGCAGCGCGTGCCAGTTTTCCTGCGGTCGCGAAACGCCTTCGCGCGCCAGGTCCGGACCGATGCGCCGGCTGCCCCACTGGAACGGGTGGTCGTAGATGAACTCGCCGGGCTTGGAGTATTCGCCGTAGCGTTTGGTCTCCGGGAGGATCGGGCGGATCATCTGCGAGTGGCAGTTATAGCACCCCTCGGCGACGTAAATATCGCGGCCGTAGAGTTCCAGCGGGGTATAGGGGGTGACGCTGGCGATCGTCGGGATGTTCGATCGGATCAGGAACGTCGGGATGATCTCGAAAAGGCTCGCGATCGCGACCGCGATGATCGTGTAGACGGTGAATTTCAACGGCATGCGTTCCCAGGCGCGATGCCACCACATGGTGCTATAGACTTCCAGCGCCTGGCCCGTGCGGGCAACCGCGACCAGCTTGGACGTGGGCTTGCGATCTTCGTGGACGACCGTCGCCGAAAGCGGCGGTGCCTGGTGGACGACTTCCTCGTACTTCGCCGGGCGCGTGCGCCAGGTCATGTAGAAGTTGTACCCACCGACCAACGCCCCGAGCATGAAGATCAACCCGCCGATGACGCGCAGGTAGTACATGGGGAGGATGGCGGTGATGGTTTCGAGGAAGTTGCCGTACATCAACTGGCCGTTGTCGTCGACCGCGCGCCACATCAGGCCTTGGGTCACGCCGGCGACATAGATCGGCACGATGTAGAGCAGGATGCCGACCGTCGCGAGCCAGAAGTGCGTGGTCGCGAGTTTCACACTGTGGAGCTTGGTCTGGAAGATGCGCGGCAACAGCCAGTACATCATCCCGAAGCTCATCATGCCGTTCCAGCCGAGCGCGCCGGCGTGAACGTGGGCGATGGTCCAGTCGGTGTAGTGGCTGAGCATGTTCACGCTCTTGATCGAAAGCAGCGGGCCTTCGAACGTGCTCATGCCGTAGAACGTGATGCCGACGACGAAAAACTTCAGCACCGGATCGCTCGAAACCTTATTCCACGCCCCGCGGAGCGTGAGCAGGCCGTTGATCATGCCGCCCCAGGAGGGCATCCAGAGCATCAGCGAGAAGAGCATGCCCAGCGACGACGCCCAGTCCGGCAACGCCGTGTAGTGCAGATGGTGCGGTCCCGCCCAGATATAGATGAACACCAGCGACCAGAAGTGGATGATCGACAGCCGGTAACTGAAGACCGGCCTCTCTGCGGCCTTGGGGAGGAAGTAGTACATCATCCCCAGGAACGGCGTGGTTAGGAAAAACGCCACCGCATTGTGCCCGTACCACCACTGCATGAACGCGTCCTGCACGCCGGCGTATACCGGATAGCTCTTGATCAGCGTTCCGCTGAACACCGGGGACCACAGGTTATTAAAAATGTGCAGGATCGTAACCGTCACGATCGTGGCGATGTAGAACCACAGCGCCACGTACATGTGCCGCTCGCGGCGCTTGTACAGTGTCATGAAAAAATTGACGCCGAAGAATCCGGCCCAGACGACCGCGATCATAATATCGATCGGCCATTCCAGCTCGGCGTATTCCTTGCCTTGCGTGATCCCGAAAGGCAACGTCAACGCAGCGCTCAGAATGATCAACTGCCAGCCCCAGAAGTGCAGGCTGCTGAACAGGTCCGACCACATCCGCGCCTTACACAACCGCTGCGTGGAATAATAAACCGCTGCGAAGATCGCATTGCCGGCGAACGCGAAGATGGCGGCGTTGGTGTGCAACGGGCGAAGGCGGCCGAAGGTCAGGTACTCGATCCCAAAATTGCTGGGGATGTCGGTCCCCGGGATGATCGGGAACGCCAGTTGAACCGCCGCAATCAAGCCGACCAGGAACGCTACGATCGACCAGACGTACATCGCCAGCGTGAACTTGCGGACGATCGCGTCGTCGTAAACGAACGACTCCAGCACCACCGATTTCGGGTGCGGGTGGTTGTCCTTTTTGGGGTCCATGGCGGGCTCGTTGGCCCGCACCGATGCCGTTTGCATGGGCTGCTTCTCCGTGTCTGTCACAACCCGTCTCCGTGCCTATCAACGGAATAACGGATCAATATGTCCTATTTAACAAATTGGGTAAACTTGTCAATCGGATTAAAACGCACTTTCGCACCCATTCGGCGGGAATCCGACGGCTTATATGAAGACCAGATGATATTTTTACGGCCCTTACGTCCCCCTAACCGCCGGTGCCCCGATCACGTCGTCACGCCCACATCGCGGCGATCTTTTTGCGGATGATACGGATCGTGGGTGATCCACGCGCGGGGTCACGCACGAACCGTATGACATCCGCGTCACCGTCGCCTGCGTCTTGGCGTCGGAAGTGGCGTGCGGTTCAAGCCGGACTCGCTCAAACCGGTGCATCAGCGGTGGTCGATCAGTAACCGTAACAACGATTCCCACTGCCCGCTCGCGGCCGCGAGGGGCGCGTAGTCGAGCCACGCGTCGAAATGGTGCTGCCCGTCTGCCAGATGCTGCATCCCGCGCTTCGCGTATGCCGCCATCACCGTCACCAGGCGCGGCTTCTGGAGATACAACCGCAGACTGCGCAGTTTACGCAAATGAATGCGTTTCAAATCTGCGCCATCTGCGCAATCTGCGGTTCCTGCCTTTTCTATTCTTGAGCTCGTGGCGTTCATCTGCCAGTCAGACGCAACACCGTCGCGCCACGACTAAAATCCTCGGCCGTGAAGCCGAGCGCCTGTTTGATGTGGATGTCGCGCTTCAGCCAGTTCGGCTCATCCAGCAGCTCGAACGTCTTGCCCATCCCCAGCCGCATCGGGTGTGGGATCGGCGGGACCGGCCAGTCGCTGCCGTGGATGATCTTGGATCGCACGACCGGGTCGCTCAAAATCGGCTTATAGGCGTGCCAGCGCGTCGGCAAGTTCAGCGCCGACGAATCGCCGAAGAAGCGCTCGTGCGTGTGGCAGAGGCGGACGAACGAGCTGAGATAATCCGGCTCGGTGAAAGTCGATCGCGTAGCGCAGTGCGCCGCGATCACCGTCACCCCGCGCCGGATCGCGGGCATGAGCAGGCCGGGGTCCGCTAGATGGTTCAGGTTCGGCAGCATCGTCTCGCCGCCGGTGTGGGAGAGGAGTGGGATCTTGTAGTGCGCCAGTGCGTCGTAAAACTCAAAGCACTTCGGGTCGGTCGGATCGATCCCCTGCGTAATCGGCAGCCACTTCACCAGCACCGCACCAGCGGCGGCACACCGTTCCAATTCGGCGATCGCGTCCTTGCGATACGGATGCACCGATGCGCCGAACAATATCTGCCTATGCTTCTTCGCCAGGTTGATGACGTAGTCGTTCTCGAGAAACAGATGCGTGTCAGCGTCGAGCCGGTTGCCCTGCTTGTCGTACACCGCATCAAACGCAAGCACGACCGCCGCATCCAGCTCGGGGCAGTCGGCGAGTTGGCTGACGAGCAGCGCTTCCAGCTTCGCATCCGTCGTCTCGTCCGGCTCACCCAGCGAAAAGTTCCACCGCAGAAACCGGAACGGCAACGACCGCAACAACCGCGCCGACATCGACCCGTGGCCGGGCATCATTGCGGAGAGATGAACGTGGCAGTCAATTCGCATGAGTTTTTTTTAGCCACAGATGGACCCAGATGAACGCAGATGGAAACAGGATTTCATTTCTTATCTGCGCTTATCTGCGTCCATCTGCGGCTAACTCTTCTTCTGAAGTGCGAGGAATCGTTCGTAATGCGCATCGGCGGCGCTGTCGCTCGGGTCGTAGCGTTTCACAGGAAAGCTGGCGCGGACGACCTGCCGTGCTTCAGCGATGTCCTTGATCGCGCCGGTCGCGATCGCCTGGACGAGGATATTGCCGATCGCCGTCGCTTCGATAGGCCCGGCGACGACGGATTTCTTACAAATGTCCGCCGTCAGTTGGTTCAGCAGTTCGTTCTGCGTTCCCCCGCCGACGATGTGGATGGTGTCGATCGATTTGCCGAGGATCGCCTCCAAACCTTCCAGCGTATGACGATACTTCAGCGCCAGCGAATCAACGCACGCGCGGATATAAGCCCCGCGCGTTGCGGGCTTTGCTTGTCCGGTTTTCTCGCAATACTGATCGATCTTTCCAGGCATATCGCCGGGCGTGGCGAAGGGCGCGAAATCGGGATCGACGAGGATATCGAACGGCTTGCTGTCCTTCGCCATCTGCGCCAGTTCCGCGTAGCTGTGTTCGTGCCCTTCCTTCTGAAAATGCCTGCGGCATTCCTGGATCAGCCACATGCCCATGATGTTCTTGAGGAACCGGATCGATCCGCCGATGCCGCCTTCGTTAGTGTAGTTGTAGGCGACGGATTTGTCGTTGATGATCGGCTCGGCGAGTTCCACGCCCATGAGCGACCACGTTCCCGACGAGATGTAGCACCACGACCCGCCAGAAGCCGGCACCGACGCCACCGCCGACGCGGTATCGTGGCCGGCGGTCGCGATTACGGTCGCGGGGCTCACTTCGCATTCCTTCGCGACGCTGTCGAGCAGCGGACCCAGCACCGTCCCGGTGGGGATGATGTCGGGGAGGATGCGGGTTGGAATGCCGATTTTTTCGAGCATTTCGGTCGCCCAGGCGCGCTTCCGCGGGTCGTACATCTGGCTGGTGGAAACGATCGAAAACTCCCCCTTGGCGACACCGGTCAGCAGGTAGTTGAACAGGTCCGGCATGAAGAGCAGCTTCGTAGCGGCCGCGAGTTTGTGGGGGCTCTTCTTGACCAGTGCTCGCATCTGGTACAGCGTGTTGAAGAACATCACCTGGATGCCCGTCGTCTCGAACACCTGCTTCGCGCCGACGATCGCGTTGACGTCGTCGATCATGCCATCCGTACAGCTATCGCGATACATCGTCGGATTGCCGATCACGTCTCCGGTTGAATCGAGCAGGCCGAAATCGACGCCCCATGTATCGACGCCGATGCCGTCGAGTTTCGTGCCCCTGGTGTTGCGAAGCCCCTGCTTGACCTGCTCCCATTGGCCGAGCAGGTCCCATTGCAATTGTCCGCGAATCTGCCCCATCGGGTTGGCGAAACGATGCTTTTCTTCGAGAGTCAGTTTGCCATCCGCCAGCGTCCCCAAGATCGCACGGCCGCTCTCGGCACCAAAGTCGAATGCAAGGTATTTCCGTTCCGCCATGTCCGTCACCTCTTTCGCGTGCGGATAGTAATGCGGATCGGCCCGCGCGAAAAGCCGCGAGCGATTATCATATCAGTTCACGATGCCCTGATATGATAATGACAAGTCGCCTCGCAGGAACGAAGGCGGCGTGGTCACCTCAGTGGGATGTTGATCAGTTCGATGGGCAGATCCAGCGCTCGCACCTTGGTCGGCATGCTGAGGCGGATGGTTTCGATGTCGTCGACGAGAGGCTGCACGAACGGGCGCGGGCGGTTGGCACGATCCGGGCCGCCGAGGTGGATTTCCAGCTCCGGGGATTTTCCCCGGTCGATGTAGTTGCACCGCATGTCTCCGACCGGCCCGTTGATCCCGTCAAGCCGAACCATCGACGCGATCGCGTTGCTCCACGGCGGGGAACGGTAGAGTTTGGTTGCGTCGCCGGCGACGGTGACTTTCAGCGTCCCGTCAGGCGATGGCGCAACGGTCGTCAGAACCAGCCCGTCCTGCTCCACGCTCGCGCCCTGGACGATCCCGATGCCGCTCATCTCCACGACTTTCCGCTCGGCGACCTGCCAGGCCTTTAATCGCAGAGAAAGCTTGTCGAATCGGTCGATGCGCTGGTCGCTGCTGATTCCCACGTTGAACTCAAACACGCCGATCGGCCGGCAGTCCACGCGCTGCATCCAGGCCTGTCCGTCCGGCGATTTGCGAAACTCCGGGTCCGACGACGCCACGTCATCCACCATCGCGCGTTCGCCGATACAGACGATCTGCCGCGCCGGATCGAACATCGCATTGAACGTCATGTTGTAGCTGTATTGCCGCGGCGCCTTGGAGCCCTTCACCGGTGCCGTTCCCTCGGATCGGAGCATACGAACCGCGATCAGCGTGGTCGGATCGGGCCTGGTGATCATCACGCACTCGCTGACGATGAACGAGATCGAATGCGTGTTGCCCGCGTTCAGCGGCGCCACCTTCCCCTGCCTCATTAGGTCCGCCAGCACGTCGAGCATCGGCGCTTCGGTGTAGTCGAGCGTGATGCGCGACGCGTCCTTTTCAAGGTGATTCAGGCTCATCGCGACGCCGGAGGCGCTGGCGAACGCCGCGATCGATTGCTCGATCGTCGCGTCTGTAAGTTTCAGCGTGATGCGGGTGGGCTCGAGCGACGGCTTGGTCGTCTGCGCGTGCAGCACGCCGGCGATCGCGAGAAGGCTGACAAGAGCAATTTTCAGGTGCATGAGAGTCCTCAAGGGATGACCATGTTCGTGCCGACGACGGGCACATCAACCGATTCCAGTTCGCGCACCACGTGCCAGATAAGGGACACGGGTTTGGGAAACCCCGCCGGCCGGGTGGTCGGAACGGGCGCGGTGGTTGAGAAACGCCGGGTCACCCGATCGATCGGACTCGCGAAGACCAGCCCCATTTCCCACCACTCGCCCACCCTCGTCCCGCCGTCGCTGTGTACGCGGAGACGCTCGCCGCTGGCGTTGCGCGCGTCGATCGCCTGGAGTTCGTCATGATCCAGCCGAACCGTGGGAAGCTTGCTCTGGTTGTCGTCATACTGTTCGTGGTTCACGCGAACCCGCAGCCGCCAGCCTCGATGCGTTTCTTCAAGCGGACCTAGTTCCACCTTGCTGCGTCCGAGCGTGCAGGCGATGGGCTTGTCGTCAAATGCGGTGATGGTCAATCGGTCGTACGACTTGGGAACGCTCAGGCGCGCGGTGGCGCGAAAGATGCTCAGCGTCTGTGACGCCGGCTGCAAGCTTTTGAGCGTGGCGGAATGCGGGCGGCGATCGTTTCGCAGGCTTCGATCGCCGCCGAACACGGGTCCCTGTCGCGGCGGTGAGATCAGGTCGCGGCCTTGCTCGTCGATGGCTTCGTGAACGATGAAATCAGGCGAGCCGAGCATGCCCGCATCGCCTGGCCAGATCGAGACCGCGACCGTCGTGCTGTCCGGAACGCCCGGGCGCGCCGGTAGCAGGCGCGACGCTCGGACCGCCTCGATCCGTGAACTGGGCGGACCCCGGTCCTCGACACCCCGCCCATCGGCGGATCGGCCGCTTTGCGCATTGCGATATCCGATGGGCACCATTGGCGTGAGCTGGTAGGTTTCGCCATTGCGGGTGACGCCGATCTGGAGCGATTTTCCGAGCTGATCCAGCCCGTCCTCGAGCGTCGTTGCGTCGATCGCGAGGTCAAAGACGATCGGCGGTCCGTCGCTTGGCCGCGAGTTGGACTGACGCGGGTCGGCCGCCTGGATCGACACGCCGAGCAACTTTGTCGCCGCGGCGATGATCTCCTCGCGCGTGGCATTGGTGAGCGACAGCTTGAACGACATGGCAACGGGCTTGGCGGGCTGCGATTCCGACAGGACCGACGCATCGACCGTCGCCGGGCGGAACTGGTTCGCCGGCACCACCTCCAGCCGATGTTCCGCACGTACCGCGACAGCGCTCATCCCCACCACCACTGCCAGCAGAATCCGTTGAATGGTCATGAATATCCCCAAAATAAAGGTTGCGGACTTAGCTGACCAAGATCGCCACTCCTCCGCAAGCCCCCGGCCTGCGGTGCGACAAATTCTATAGCGCGTGGGGTGGGTTAGTCCGCCGCCGGTTCGTCGATGGAGCCTAACGCTTCTTCGACAACCGGCTTGATCGTGTCCCAATCGAAACCGCGACGCAGGAGCATACCGTAAAGCCTTCGCTTGGCGACGGCCGGGGCGAGCCGTGCGAGCGATCGCATCTTCTTCATCGCCAGATCGCGCGCCATCGCGGAGCTGTCGTGGGATTCGTAGACGGTTTCGACCGCCTTCCGCGCGGTCTCGCGGGGGACGCCTTTTTTCGCCAATTCCATGCGCGCCCGGTTGCTGCCGTGATGCTTGTACTTGGCCGCCAGCTCCGCGCGCGTCTCGGCGAAGCGCTGATCGTTGACGTAGTTCATCTCCTGCAACTGATCCAGCACTACTGTGATCAGGTCCGTCGGATAGTCATACTTCTTCAACTTGGTATTGAGTTCGGAGCGACTATGCAGACGCCTTTCCAGAAACCGGATCGCCCGGTCAAAGCACTCCTGCCGCAGCTCCCCCTGCTCGATCGTCACCAGTTCGTCGGCGGAAATCGTCATCCCTTCCTGCAAGCGAAACTTGGCGACGACATTCAGATTGCATCCAAACGCAAACTTCCCATCCAGATACACCGACCGCCGATTCTTGCGGCGTTTTTGCTCGGTGATTTGGGTGATGGTGGGCATTGTCAATCAATACTCATCGGACAACGACTGGACGAACGGATTGATGCATTGAAAGAATAAAAATGTCGTCGTCTCGGCACCTTCGACGGGTTCTCGCAGTCGCCGCCATTCCAGCTCGAACGCATAATGGACTCGAAAAACGTGACGAAACGCGCGCGGCTCATCGAGCAGTTGAAATAGATCGTCTCTAAGGATCCGAAAGCCAGGCGTTGCCGCATCGGGTCCGAAAATCGACAATAGCTCCGCTGCCAGTTGGGAGTTTGCGGGATCGCTAAACCAAGATGATCCGCTAACGCCTTAAGCACACCCTCGTATGCGGAATACAGACTCTGAAGATACGAGCCAAACGCCGCGAGTTGATGCACGTCAAAGCCCGGGTCACACCCTGGCGCGCGGGCGGCTTCGGACCTGGATTGAATGTCCCGAATGAGCGAAACCAACCGCAGGCAGTCGCCCTCTTCCATTGCGATCAATGCTTTGAGATGGTCAAGCGGCATAGATGAGCTTTCCGGTACCAGCGACAAAACGTCTGCGAGGCGAATCGATTGAAAGATGAACCAGATCCACCGATACGCCCAACTCGCGCGTTAACTTTGCCACCGCACGGTAATAGTCGCCATCGGCCATACCCTCGCAAGCTAAATCGAGATCACGAGCGGTCTCTGGGCGGGTGAGCGCACTGCCGAACAGCCAGACTTTTCGAGCACCAAACGCCTTCAAGATCTCAACACCGCGATCGATATCTGCACTCGTCACAGCCATAGGAAGCTCCGTGGAAGTCTACCGTTTCTTCCCCTTCTTATTCCGATCTTTTTTCTCCTGCCACCCCGACCGCTTCGTTCGCAGCAGGTTCGCGCCGGGTTGGGCGATCGCGCCGAGGTTGCCGCTCATCAGGCCGCGCATCATTTTCATGCGGCTGAGCATGTTCATCCCGCCGACGGCGCGCATCATGTCGCGGCTCATCTCGAACTGTTTCAGGAACTGCCCCACCTCCGCCGCATCCACGCCAGCACCGCGGGCGATGCGGCGGCGACGCGGGGCGTCGATCATGTCGGGCTTTTTGCGTTCGTGGCGGTTCATCGAGTTGAAGATCGACTGCATCCGGCCCATGTGGCCTTCGACGCCTTCGCCGTTCATGTTCACTTGCTTGGCCAGTTCGCTCATGCCGGGGATCATCCCCAGCACCTTGCCCATCGGCCCGAGCTTCTTGATCTGGCCCATCTGCCCGATGAAGTCTTCGAGCGAAAACTCGCCCTTCTCCATCTTCTCGGCCAGCTTCTGCTGCTGGTCCATGTCGAACTGCTTGTGCGCCTCTTCCACCAGTCCGACGATGTCGCCCATCCCCAGGATGCGCGATGCCACACCCTCGGGACGAAACTCCTCCAGCCGCTCCAGCTTTTCGCCCACGCCAAGGAACTTCACCGGCTTGCCGGTTACCATCTTGGCGCTCAAAAGCGCGCCGCCGCGCGTGTCGGAGTCGAACTTGGTAAGGATCAGGCCGTCGAGTTCGAGTTTTTCGTTGAACGCCTTGGCGCTGTTGACGGCGTCCTGGCCGGTCATGGCGTCGAGGACGAGGAAGATCTGATGCGGCTTGACGGCTTCGTTGACGTCCTTCAGCTCGTTCATCAGCTCGTCGTCGATCGCCAGTCGCCCTGCGGTATCGAGGATGACGATGTCGCGGCCGAGCTTTTTGGCTTCGTTCACCGCCGCCCGCGCCACCGCCACCGCGGCGCCGTGGGCGACTTCGCCATGCGCGGCGATCTTGCTGTCGTCGGCGTACACCGGCGTTTCGGTCTGCAAACCCAACGTCCGCAACTGCTCCACCGCCGCCGGCCGCTGAAGATCGACCGCCGCCAGCAGCACGTTGTGGCCCTTGGCCTTCAAAAACAGCGCCAGCTTGCCGCAAGTCGTCGTCTTGCCCGACCCCTGGAGGCCGCACATCATGATGACGGTCGGCCCCGGGTTGACGAAGTAGATGCCCGTGTCGACCGGCCCCAGCAGGTTGACCAGTTCCTCATAAACGACCTGCACCATCGCCTCGCCCGGCCGCAGGGTCTTGATGACCTCCCGGTCGATGGCCTTTTTGACGACGTCCTCGGTGAAGTCGCGGGCGACCTTGAACTCGACGTCCGCCTCCAGCAGGGCCGTGCGGACCTCCTTCATCGTCTCGCGGACGTTCTCCTCGCTGATCTTCCCGCGGCCGGAGAGGCTGCGGAACACGTTTCCCAGCTTGTCGCTCAGGTTATCGAGCATGGTGGTCACTGGTCATTTGTCACTGGTCACTCGCCGCCGGCCGGCGATGGGAGAGGCC
>JBBQQZ010000037.1:0-16722 GCA_038215325.1 Tepidisphaerales bacterium
GATCCGTTGTTCTGGCATGCGTATTCGGCCCAGGCCGCGCAGCCTACTTTTACCCCGTCTCCGCGCGCACCGATGATGATGCCGCAGGCGATGCCCGGGCCTTCGGGACCCGGCATGAATCGCTACCGCGAAATGACGCTCGAGGAAATGCTCCTCGAAAACCGCGTCATCTTCCTGGTCGGCGAGATCAACCACATCACCGCGTCGCGCGTGATCATGCAGATGCTGTATCTGCAGAGCATCAAGAAAACCGACGACATCAACTTCTACATCAACTCGCCCGGCGGCGTCGTCGACGACACGCTGGCGATGTATGACATCATGAAGTTCCTGCAATGCCCCGTCGCGACCTACTGCCTCGGCCGGGCCGAGTCGGGTGGCGCGGTGGCGTTCATGGCGGGCACCAAGGGCAAGCGGTACATCCTGCCGCACGCCAAGGTGATGATCCACCAGCCGTTTGGCGGGGTGTACGGCCAGTCGTCGGACATCCAGATCCAGGCCGAGGAAATCCTGAAAACCAAGGAGACGCTCGTCAACATCATGGCTGACTGCACCGGCCAGACGCCCGAGCGCATCCGCGAAGACAGCGAACGCGATCGCTTCTTCGACGCCAAAGGTGCCGTCGCGTACGGCATCTGCGATGAAGTGATCGGACTGGGCGAAGACAAGAAGTAGATAAGGACTGAGTACTGATTGCCGAGGACTGAGTAAGATATTCAGCCCTCAGTCCTCAGTCATCAGCACGGTATTCATGAGCACATTAGTTCCCATCGTCATTGAAAAGACCGGCCGCGGTGAGCGGGCGTATGACATTTACTCCCGCCTGCTCAAGGACCGCATCATCATGCTCACCGGCGCGGTGACCGATGAATCGGCCTCGGTGATCCAGGCGCAGTTGCTGTTCCTGTCGAACGAAGATTCGAAGGCGGACATCAACTTCTACATCAATTCGCCGGGCGGTTCGGTGAGCGCGGGATTCGGCATCATCGATACGATGCGGTTCCTGCGCTGCGACGTGAGCACCACCTGCATCGGCATGGCCGCCAGTATGGGCTCGGCGCTGCTCGCGGCGGGCACCAAGGGCAAACGCTATGTGCTGCCCAACAGCCAGGTCATGCTTCACCAGCCTCTCATCGGCGGCGTCCTGCAAGGCCCGGCGACGGACCTGGGCATCGAAGCCAAGCACATGCTTCGCCTGCGCGACCGCATGTACAAGATGATGGCCGACTGGACCGGTAGGCCGTTCGAAACGATCGTGCGCGACTTTGACCGCAACAAGTGGCTCTTCGCCGAAGAAGCGGTGGAGTACGGCGTAGCCGACAAGGTGATCGACCGCGTGCCCGAGAGCGCCCCGCGCGCAAGCCACGGGGACGAATTCAAAGAATAGGACGCGTTGATGCGGATCGCATCGAAGCCTTTTTCGACGGTTCGGGGTGGCGGCTACAGTCGCCACCCCCTCCTCGTTTTGTTTGCGGCTTTGCTGGTCACAGGTTGCGCCGGCAAGCCCAACGCGGCGAACATCGAACTGCGTAAGCAGAACGAGACGCTCGCAACCGACATCGCCCGGCTCAACACTGAACTCAACGCGCGTGAAGCGACGATCAAGACGCTTGAAGCGAGCACGCCCACCCTCCCGACCTTGCCCGCCGAGCGGCTGAACGAGTTGTATACCGTCCACGGCCTGGTCTTGGGTCGATTGACGGGTGGCGCTGATCTGGATCCGTCGAAGCCGGGCACCGACGGGCTGAAAATCTACGTTGTCCCGACCGACGCCGCCGGCGACGAGTTGAAATCCGCCGGTTCGTTCAAGATCGAAGCCTTCGATCTCGCCGCCGCCGAGCCGCGGGTGGGAGCGTGGGCGTTTACCGTGGAAGAGGCCAAATCGAACTGGAATGGATCGGGCCTTCTGTACGAGTACGTGCTCCCGTGCCCGTTCGATTCGATCCCGGCGCACGAAGAAATCACCATCAAGGTGACGTTCACCGACGCGTTGACGCAGCGTCAGACGACCGAGCAGAAGATCGTAAAGTTGCGGCCCTAGAATCAGGCGGGCTCGGCCATGTCGAAAGACAATCCCCTCGATCGCCGGCAGTTTTTTCGGCGCGGGTTGAGCGAACTGCTCAAGCCGCTGGCGAAATCACTGGAACCGGTCGAGCGGACGCTCAATGAGTTCGAGCGGCTGAGCAAGCAGGTGTCGTCGCCCTCGTCGCAAGTTCCAAAAAACATTCCGCTACAGCTTTGGCTTCGTCCGCCCGGCGCTTTGCCGGAGCAAAAATTTATCGAAACCTGTAGCCGCTGCGGCGACTGCGTTTCGGTCTGCCCCGCCGAGGCGATCAAGCTCGATTTTACCGGGGCCAGCGGCAAAGGTGCCCCGTATATCGATCCGGACATGATGGCCTGCGTCGCCTGCGACGGGCTTCAGTGCATGAGCGCCTGCCCCAGCGGCGCGCTGGTCCCCACCCCGCTCAATCTTATCAAGATGGGGACCGCCGTCTGGCGCGAACATTTGTGCGTGCGATCCCGCGGCGAAGAATGCACCAAATGCGTCGACATCTGCCCCCTGGGCACGGCGGCGATCGAACTGTCGGGGAATGAGATCGTCGTGAAGCCGATCACCTGCATCGGCTGCGGCATGTGCCAGCAGCATTGCCCGACGAACCCCAAATCGATCAGCGTGATCCCGATCGCGGCAAGGCAAGCGTAGCCGCAACACTACCTGTTGCGCGTCTTCGCGACACCTGACCACTTTCGAAATCAGGGGCGCGCAACGCGTAGTGCTGCGGCTACTTGAGTCGATCCAGCACAACCTGTTTCATCACGTCGATCGGCGCGGGCTGCTGCGTCCACGCCTCGAACTGCGCCGCCGCCTGGCGGACGAACATTTCGAGGCCGGCGATGGTCTTGGCGCGTTGCGATTTGGCGTACGTGAGCAGCTTGGTTTCCAGCGGGTTGTAGATCGTATCGAAGACGAGGCTGTTCTCATCCAGATTCGGCGGGTTGTCGCCGAACGGACTGGTGCCGGCGTTTGGGGACATGCCGACGCTGGTGGTGTTGATGTAGATCTGGCAGCAGGAATCGCAGAGTTTTTCCATCCGGGCGGCCACGACCTTGCCGCTGCGGTTGTTGAACTCCGCCGCCAGGGCTTCGGCGCGATCGAACGTGCGGTTGTAGATAACCACGGTCGCCCCGCAACTCGCCAGCGCCGCGACGGCGGTGCGTCCGGTGCCGCCTGCGCCGAGAACGGCGACACGCTTGTCCGCCAGTTGCTCTCGCGTGATCCCGATCGCGGCGGTGATCGAATCGAGGATGGCGGCGTAGTCTGTGTTGCGGCCTTCCATTGTGCAGTCTACGCCGTCGCGCTGGATCAGGATTGTATTCACCGCGCCAATCCGCTCGGCCAATGGTTCGATCGTTGCGCCGCGCTCCTTGAGGTATCGAAGCGCGTTTTCCTTGTGCGGGATCGTGATCGACAGCCCGCTGAGGTGCAGCGGTTCAAAGTCGAGAAACGTCTCCATGAACGCCTTGAACGACTCGTAAGATCCTTCGACCAATAGCGGCACGTACACGCCGTCGTAGCCGGTGTGATCGAACGAGGCGTTGTGGATGGCGGGGGACATCGAGTGCCCGATCGGCTGGCCGACCACGCCGTAGACCTTTGTGCTCGCCTGTTGGGCGTCCCAGCGGTAGATTCGCTTCAGGTCGTCGATCGCCACCTGCCCCGGCGCGGTGCCGGACGTTTTATCGAGCGACGCGAAGCTGACAAACGCGCCGAATTTTTTCGCCAATATGCGCGAGATCATGCCCGCTTCACCCATGCAGATGGCAATGGTCGGCTTGTGCCGCTGGAGCATGAGGTCGAAGGCTTCGATGTTGTCGCGGATCGATCGCGCATTCCACGCCACCTTGCTGACGTCGCAGGGCGCGTGGGCGAGATCGATCATCAGTTGATGCAGGTTGGTAGGGCGGGTGATGAAGTTGTGGGACGAGTAGATCCACCCCGGCCGCTGCGAGCGGGGCTTGGTGGGGCCGACCCAGCCGTGGTCCTGCACGGTGGCGAACTCGATATCCAGGTAGCTCGCCCCCGCCTCCCCGGCGGCGGTCAGGAGCGACAGTCGCTGCACGTCGTCGACTTCCGTTTTGCCCCCTTCGTCCTTCGATCGCAAGGTCACGATCGTCGGCACGCGCGACGCCGCCACCAGCGCCTTCAGCTCCGTTTCATCGGTGAACGTATCCACCCGCAGCTCCACCATGTCCGCCCCCCGCTCCGCCGCCAGCGCCAGATCGCGGCGGGCCTGCTGAGGGTCGTGGACGTAGATGGAAACACAAAGATGCGTCATAGGTTGGTGCGTGTGGCGTGATGCGTATGACGTGAAAGGTGCTCCGACTCTTCTTTCACGGCACACTCATTACGCCACACGAATCTCCAGGCAAGACTAGATGAACTTTTTCACTTCCGCTTCCAGGATTTTCTTCGTCGCGTCGCTGACTTCGACGACCGGCAACCGCATCTCACCTGAATCAAGCCCGGCCAGTTTCATCGCGTACTTCACGCCGGCGGGATTGCCGTCGAGGAAGAGGGCCTTGGTCAGTGGGAAGACTTCGTGGTGGATCTGCGCGGCGCCCAGGGCGTCGCCTTTCTTGAAGCGGCTGACCATCTCGCTGACCTTGTCGGGCAGGAAATTGGAGAGCACCGAAATCACGCCCACGCCGCCGATCGAGAGCAGCGGGAGGGTTTGTGAATCGTCGCCGGAGACGACGGGCATGTCGCACAGGCTCATCAGTTCTGACGCATAATCGAGCTGCCCCGTTGCCCACTTCATGGCAGCGAAGTTGCCAGCTTTGTACAGCCGGGCCGCGGTCTGCGGGGTCATGGTGATGCCGGTGCGCCCGGGGATCGTGTAAAGCACGATCGGCAGGTCAACGGCGTCGCTGATCGCCATGAAGTGCCGATACAGGCCCTCCTGAGTCGGCTTGTTGTAGTACGGATCGACCGACAGGCACGCATCCGCGCCGGCGTTCTTGGCGAAGCGATGAAGCTGAATCGCCTCGCTCGTGGCGTTGCCGCCCGTGCCCGCGATCACCTTCACTCGCCCGGCAGCGGTCTCGACAGCAATCTCGATCACGCGTTCGTGCTCTTCAAACGAAACCGTCGGCGATTCGCCGGTAGTGCCGACGGGGATGATCGCGCTGATCCCGCCCTTAATCTGCCGCTCGATCTGCTGTTTGAGGCGCGCCTCATCCAGCTTGCCGTCGCGGAAGGGGGTTACCAAGGCTGTCATCGCACCGCTGATCATGGTTCGGTCCTCTTGAAACGAAGCAGGGCATTGTAGCCGGTTAGTTGAATGGTCCAAGCCGACTTTGTATACTATTCGGCATGAAAGAGCGCCTGAAGGAATTGCTGCACAAGAATCCGTTCGAGGCGTTTCGGATTGTGACAACGAGCGGCAAGGAGTACGAAATTTCCAATCCCGAACTCGTTGCCTCCGGCGAGAGCGAAATCACGGTGTATCTGCCCAAATCGGATCAATGGGCGCAGATTCGGTTGAACCAGATCGTCGCCTTGGAATCAGCCCAGCCGGCTTGATCAACCGGTCCGACACCGCCCCCCCCCACGCGCAAGCTTACCGGAGACGACCACGGCCTTAATTCGCGGTTGCGGTCAGGTGCGTAGTGCGCGATCGACGAGGACCGATGGAGCGCCGATGTCGGCGATGAGCACCGTTCCCAATACGGTGCGAGCGGATTCGATAGGGAACCCCACTTTTTCCGCCACGAAGGTCACCGTTATATCGGCGCGGATGCACGGGTCGAACGGGTTGCCGGTGTCGCAGTCGAGGCCGCTGGGGACGTCGGCGGCAATGACTTGCGTGCATGGGGCGCGGGCGTTGATGAGCGCGATGGCGTCGGCGAATACGCCTTCGGGGGCGCGGGAGAGGCCGGTGCCGAAGAGGGCGTCCACAATGACATCGTGCTCGCGTGAGAGAACGGACAGGTCGCGGGCGATCGGGATGCCGCAGCGGACCGCGATGTCGGCCATCGTGCGGGCGTCGCCTTTGAGCTGGTCGATCGGGACCAGTGCCAGGATGCTTACGGTGTGTCCCCAATTGCCCAGATGACGCGCGGCGGCGTAGCCGTCGCCGGCGTTGTTGCCGCCGCCGCAGACGACCAGCACGCGACGCGATGCTCCCGGCCGGTGGACGGCCTCCGCCAACTGCCGCGCGGCATTCTCCATCAGCACGATGCCTGGAATGCCATACTCTTCGATCGCGATGCGATCGACTTCGCGAACCTGGGCGCGGGTGAGTCGTATCGGTTGCATATCGGGATTATACTCTGCCCGCTCATGCTCATCCTGCTTACCAACGACGACGGAATCACGGCACCGGGCCTGCTGGCGATCTATCACGAACTGAAACAGCTCGGCGAGGTCCACGTCGTCGCGCCCGAGACGGTGCAGAGCGCGACGGGGCACGGGATCACGATCTCCAAGCCGCTCTTGACGAGCCGGGTGATCATCGACGAAGGCGTGATCGGCACGGCGGTGGACGGTAGGCCCGCGGATTGCGTGAAGCTGGCGGTGTCGCAGCTTTTGCCGAGACAGCCGGATCTGGTCATCAGCGGGATCAACTCCGGCGCGAATGTCGGCATCAACGTGATCTACTCCGGCACTGTCGCGGCGGCGATCGAGGCGGCGTTTCTGGGGCTGCCGGCGATCGCGCTGTCGCTTTTTTTGAAGGTGGACGTCGCGACCGATTACGCCAACGCCGCGAAGCTATCGATCCCGGTGATCAAAGACCTGCTGGACAAAGGACTTACCGGCGGGCAAGTCGCCAGCGTCAATCTGCCCGCGATCGCGGCAGATCAACAGCCGGCCGGCACGAAGTATTGTCGCCAGTGTACTCGCCCGTGGAACGACACCTACGACCGCAGGCTTGACCCGCGCGGCAGGGCGTACTTCTGGAACAGCTCCGTCTTCACCCTCGGCGAAACCGATGCCGACACCGACGTCGCCTTCCTCCGCGAAAACTACATCACCGTCACGCCGCTACAGTTCGACATGACAAGGCATGACACGCTGGCGCGATGGTCGAAGTAGGATAGGGGCAGGTAATCAGGGGCAAGGGGCAAGTACAAGAAGCGATTGGCTATGCCCCTCGCCCCTCGCCCCTAATCGCTTATTACTTGCCCCCATGTGTTTCACGACTTCTCCGGCGTGAAGAAGACGGCGGTGGAGTCGGAGCAGGCGATGCCCTACACTGCGTCGGATACGGGCAAGGAGCTTTAGAACATGGCGAAGTTTGCGGTCGCATTTGGTGTGGTGATGATTCTGCTTGGCGCGGGGGCCTACGGCTTGGCGCTGGCGGGTGTGATCGGGAGCAAGGCGAGCCTGACGGCGCTGATTCCGGCCGCATTCGGGCTGGTGCTGGTGATCCTGGGCGCGCTGGGTGCTGCCAAGCCTCATCTGAACAAACACGTCATGCACGCCGCGGTCACCGTTGCGCTGCTCGGATTTTTCGGCAGTATCGGCGGGGTGGTCAAGCTCATTCGCTACGCGACCGATTCCCTCCCCGCCGATGCGCCGGTTCGGATGAGCGCTTGGGTAACCCAAGCAATCATGGCGGTGCTGATGCTCGTTTTCGTCGTGATGTGTGTCCGCAGCTTCATCGCCGCGCGCAAGGCGCGCGAAGTTCAATCCCAGTAGCCGCAACGCTACGCGTTGCGCGTCTTCAATTCGCGAGAAATCCGGACTCGCAAGGCGTAGCGCTGCGGCTATTGTCTCAATCGGACAGCGAAGTCGTCACCTTCAACGCCACATTCGGCGTCGTGCGGTACCTGATCGCGATGCGGTAGAGCGTTTGGCTGAAATCGCGCAGTTTGTGGATCGCCGGGTCGACCGGTTCCACGGTCACGTCGCCGCCGGGCGTGAGGGTGAGTTTGAGGGTGTCGAGGGTTACCTTCCCCGCGCCCAGTTTCGGTTCCACTGTTGACCAGATCACGTGTTCGATCACGCCGGCGTTGGTGGTGGTGTATTCGTCAACGAGGTCGTAGCCGGCTCCGTTGCGGGCCATTGAGCGCGTCCAGCGGGCGAGGTGAGCGGCGGGGGGGTAGGCGGTGATGAAGTCGATGCTCAGCCGTTGCTGGTCTAGATCGAGTTCGAGGATTTCGCCGTTGGCGTCTTTACCGGGGAGTTGTTCCTGGCCGTTGATGACCGGGCAGCAGTGGCCGCGGCTGGAGGCGGTGAGGTAGGTATAGCGCTTGGGGCCGAAGAAATCGGTCGAGTAGAAGGGAGCACCGAGGTCCGGGACGATGAGTTTCTGGTTGTGCCAGACGCAGAAGTGTCCGACGTCGTTGTGGTTGTGGCATTCGTCGTTATGTCCGCCGGCGAAGGCGACGACGAGCGGACCGGCCTGGAAGATCGCGGCCTGCTGGTCGGTAACGAATCGCGACGCCGGCGGAATCGGCATATTAGCGGGGCGGTCTTCCAGATGCGCGGACGCCTCGATCGCCCGGCCTACCACGCAGGGGCTGCGCACGTCCCAGGGGCCGGGCACCGCTGTCAGCGACCACTCGGCAAGCCAGGGCTGTTTTGTTGCGCCGGCGAGCCACCGGGTCGCAAACAAGGGTGCGCCGGCGGACAGCGCTGCGTCGTTGCCGCTGTAAAACCAGTTATCAAACAAATGCACCTGGCGCGGATAATCCGCGACCTGCTTCAGCCGGTCCATGTTCACTTCGCGGTGCAGCTCCTGTTCCGTCAGTCGCGACCAGCCGAGGCACGCGAAACCGACGCCGTAGTTCCAATAGCCCAGGCCCTCGTCGCATTCGCCGGCGGGGGTGAAGGCGCGGTCGAGGAAAAAATTCAGGATGTGCAACGCCTTGGCGCGCGCCTCCGGACGCGGTTGACCGAGCGCTGCCAGCGATTCGCACGCCGCCAGGATGCTACCGGCGCAGACGCCCGACCAGTTGTTGACGTGCGCCGCGCTCGTGTCGTACCACCACGTGCTGCCCGTGGCGACGAAAGGCGACAGCACGCGCCGGTCGATCTCATGGATGATGCTCTGTGCCAGCGTGCCGGATTGGTTGTCGATCCACGGCTTCAGCGTCTCCAGCGTCTCGGCAAGGTTCGCCGCCATTTCGCAGGCGGCCAGATCAAGCTGCGGGGCGCTGGTGAGCGGCAGGTCGTTCTTCGGCAGGTGCGCCGAGACCACCCACGACGGCTGGGTGAGGAACACCCACAGCCAGTCCAAAAGGCTGTCGTCGATGCCCGATTCGGTCCGGCCGTCGAGGCAACGCATCAATACGCGGTGGGAGAGGACGGCGCGCGTACTCTGCCAGTAGCGGTCGGTCTGGGCGCGATCGTTGGATCGCCGGGCGGCGAGGAACTCCGACGCCCTGGGCTGTACGGGGACGTCGGGAATCGCACCGACGACCTCGTTGAGCCGCTCGATTAACCCGCGCTTGCGCGGACCAGCGGCGACGGCGTTCCAGTACGCGCGGTCGTTGATGGAGCGGGGCTGGTACTGGAAATACGCTGGGGGCTGCGATTGGTCTGACATCGGTTGCGAGGAATGATCCCAGAAGCGCGGCCGGGATCAACCCGCAGAACAACTTTGCGACCAAAAAAGGATGGCCGACCCGGGCATGGTCGGCCTTCGCAGCGAGTGGAGACCCCTTCGGGTTGCGGGAGAGAGAGCCTCCACATCGGGCTCGGAACAGGGAAAAATTAATTTCCCCATTGATGATGAGACGAGAATACTAGTAAATTTCGGGAATGCCACGCTCACTCGCACCCCTTTACGGGTGTATTGGCTGGATATTTTGTCGCACCGGATCGGCGGGGATGGGTGTTTTGACAATACGGGCACCTGCCCTATCTTTCGATGGGATGCGAATCGCAGTCACCGGCGCCGCCGGGTTTATCGGGTCCAATCTCGCCAAATGTCTCGCCAGCAACGGCCACGACGTGACGGCGGTCGATTCGTTCCTCGCGTCGGGGTTCGAGAATCTCACCGATTTCACCGGCGACGTCCTCACCCTCGAACACCGGCTTGATATCCAGTCGATGCGCGATATCGCGACCCGCTACGGCGCGTTTGACGTCATTTTCCACCAGGCCGCCATCACCGGCGTGATCGCCAGGGACGGTTCCGCGACCGCCGGGGACGACGTGCATACGTTTTTGCGGAACAACATCGAGCAGTTCCGGCAGATCCTCGATTTTGCGGTTGATACGAAGGCGCGGGTCGTCTGGGCGAGCAGTTGCTCCGTCTACGGCCGCAACCCGCCGCCCATGCGAGAGGCGCAACCCTACGACCCCCTCAACGTCTACGCCTTCACCAAGGTGCAGCAGGAACGCCTTGCCAGGATCTACGACAAACGCCTCGCCCATCCGATCGTCGGCCTGCGCTATTCCAACGTCTACGGGCCAGGCGAAGCCCACAAGGGCAAGCTCGCGAGCATGGTCCATCAGTTGGCGGTTCAAATGCGCTTCGGCAAGCGCCCCCGCATCTTCGAACACGGCCAGCAACGCCGCGATCTCGTCTACATCGACGATGTCGTCACCGCTAACCTCCAGGCGATGAACTCCAAGGTTTCCGGCAACTACAACGCCGGCGCCGGCCAAAGCTGGAGCTTCAACGACGTCGTCAAAGAACTCAACCGCGTCCTGGGCACCACTCTCGAACCCGACTACTTCAAAAACCCCTACAGCTTCACCCAGGACTGGACGGAAACCGACCTCACCGAAGCAAAGAAAAACCTCGGTTACGAGCCGCGGTTCGATCTGGCCAGGGGCGTGGATGCGTATTTCGTGTCGGGCAAGTTGGGCGTGTGATATAGTGATCGCCAATGACGTTGCTTGAGTCCATCCATTTGCCGCCGGTGACGCGGTATCTGCTCTCGCGTGAGCAGTACCATCGCATGATCGAGAGCGGCATTCTGCCCGAAAGTAGTGCGTACAAATTGCTGCACGGCATGATCGCGGTGAAAGATCGAGCGGACGCGGAGGATGATTCGATGAGCGGGGGTAAGAAGCACCGCAAGGCGGTGATTAAGCTCGGCACGCTCGATCCAAAATTTCGCAAGCGAGGCTGTTTCATCCAGCTTCAGCAGCCGATCGCGCTAAGCAAGCACAGCGAACCCGAGCCCGATGGCAGCGTCGTCCTCGGCGATGATGACGAGTACGACGACCACCCCCGGCCGAAGGATATTACCTGTGTGATCGAAGCCGCCGATCACTCGCTCGATCAGGATCGTACGACCAAGCTCGAGCTGTACGCCTCTGCGAAAATCGCGATGTACGTTGTGCTGAATCTGGTCGATCGGATCGCCGAGGTTCACACTCACCCGCAGCGCGGGGGGTACCGCTACAAGGTGACGCTGACCGAACGCGATGTTCTTTCCCTCCCCTGCGCCAAGGGCAAGACGCTCGACGTCGTGGTCGCGAGCGTGATGCCGTAGGCAACCCCCCCGTGGTAAGGCGTCAATGGAAACCACCGGTCTCCCGCCCATCGAATCCGCCGGTGCTCGCGTGCTGATCCTTGGCTCGCTGCCGGGCGTCGAATCGGTTCGCCAGCAGCAGTACTATGCGCACCGGCAGAATCTGTTTTGGAAGATCTTGCCGATCGTGCTGAACGAGCCTGCCGCCGATGATTACGCCGCACGGATCGAGATACTGAAGCGGCATCACGTGGCGCTCTGGGACGTGCTGCACAGTTCCTTCCGCGCCGGCTCGCTCGACACCGCCATCCGTCCCGGCAGCGAGAGGCCGAACGATATTGCCGGGCTGCTCGCGCGTCACCCCGCGATTCGCACCGTCTTTCTCAACGGCCAGAAGGCGGGGAGCCTGTTCGACCGCTTCATCACCCCCACGCTCCGCCGGCCGATCACCAAAATCGTCCTCCCCTCCACCAGCCCCGCGAACGCCGGTATCCCGATCGCGACGAAACTGGAAAGATGGTCTGCGGTTCGTGAGGCGATCGGCGGGCGGTGACAACCTGGTGCCGTTCGCCTCGCGGGCCGGCTTACCAGTCCGCTTCCAGTTCCTGCACGATCGCGATCGCGAGTTGCTCGGCGGTGTTTAACTGGCCTTGAGACCGGCTTTCGCCGAGGGTGGGGTAGTACGCGGCGTTTTGTTCGAAGCCGCGGCGTTCGACGAGAATTTTGCCCGTGCGGAGGTCTTTCCACGTGAAATCGACCTTGATGCCGTACAACTGTTCCTGCGGGAGCGCGGATTGGCGGTCGCTGGAGAGGGTTTGGCGTTTTACGTTGGTGACCTGGCCTTCGATGATCGTGTCGGCCTTGTCGCGATCGACGACTTTGTACGGCGTGCGCTGCTCGATCTGCATGACGACGGCCTTGGTGAGCGCCAGTTCGTCGCCGCGGGAGAAATCGATGTTGGTGAAGATCGGGACAGCGATGGTCTTGATGTCCTGCCGGTAAAGCGACGACCACTTGTACCCGCCGCGCGAACCGGCGCCGGATTGCTGATAGCCTTCGCAGCCGGAGAGAAAGAGAAGGATGGCCATGAAAAAGCCAAAGTTGCGAGTTGCGAGTTGCGAGCTGCGAGACTGGCGCATCTGGCAACTCCTAACTCGTAACTCGCAGACTCTTCCATTCAAGTCAGTCATCATCTTCATCCTTGAGCCGATTCCAGCTTCGCCTTGGCCTGCTGGGCTTCGTCGCTTTGCGGATATTCCTTCACCAGCACCATGAGCGTTTGTTTTTCGGCCTCGGGCTTGTTGGTGCGGCGGTAGAAGTCGGCGGTGACGAAGAGTTTGCGGGCGAGGGTTTTGTCGATCGAATCGACGAACGACTGCATGTTCTCCCGCTGCGCGACCTCGGGGTATTTCTGGATCAGCTCGACCATCTGGGCTCGGGCATTGACCAGGGGCGTGGGGTCAAACTTCACGCCGGTGAACTGGGCGTAGTTACTGAAGGCCTGGCGGAGCAGGATTTCAGGGAGGTTGGGATTGCGGGGGTAGGCCTTGGCGTGAGCGCCGTAGGCGTCGGCGGCGAGGTCGAAGTCGCCGGAGGAGAAGTAAAAATCGGCGGTGCGACGAAGCGCGCGTTCGGCGAGCGGAGAGCCGGGGGAGCGCTGCTGGATGCGGAACATCATCTCGATGGCTTCGTCGTCGGCGTCGAGAAATTTAAGGCCCAGGATCGACAGCTTTCGCCCGCCGAGCAGCGAGTCGGCCATCGTGTACTGAAGTTCGACCGCCTGCGCGAAGTACGCGCTGGCGGGGAAGGTATCCAGCAGTTCGTCGCAGTAGTAGAACGCCTTGACCGGATCGCCGTCGCCGTTGAGGCCCTGGGCCATGAGGTAAAGGCCCAGGTCGTAATTGGGGTCGGCTTTGTGAGACAGCAGCCAGCCGAGCGCGTCGCGCCTGGCGGCGCTGAACTGCTGGCGGTCGATCTGGGCTTCGATCTGCTTGAGCTGCGGATCGGGCTTGGGCAGCGACGCCGGGTTGGTCGTCGGCACCTCGGTGAACCGGCCGTCGTTGAGCTCGAACGTCTTCGGTTCGACCTCGGCAAACGCCGATGCGGTGATCATCCCTGTCGCGATGGCAATGAGCGTCCTTCTCATGAACGTGGGATTGTAATGAATGTTCAGAGACAAGCTACAGACGACACCGTATATCATAGACCGGACGGACTGCGGGCGCGTGCCCATGCGTCTGGGAACTGGGTGTGCGGAACGACGCGCGGGCTCACGCCCGCAGCTCCCGCGATTTTTCTGTCGCATCCGGCGCTTGCAAATTCAGAGTAAATAGGAAAACTAGCGAAGCAACGGCATTGGGTATTGAACACTTTCTCGCCTTACTTGCATGGAGGCAAATTTTATGAAGCACATGTTGATGATGACCGGCGCGTTGTCGCTGGCGATGTTGACGGGTTGTGTCCCGATCGAAAAATATAACGCGTTGAAGATGGAGGCTCGGCAGTACGAAGAAGGCCAGAAGGCCGCCGACGCCACCGCGCGTGAGCAGCGGGCTCGCGCCGACGCGCTGCAAAATCAGCTGAACGCCCTGAACAACACCGGCGGAGACATGGCGGGGTTGGTCAACAACCTCAACCAGCGCCTCGCCGCCAAGCAGACGGAACTGGACGAGCTTTCAAAGCGCTACGCCGAGGCGATCGCCCAGGCAGGCCAGGCGGGCAACCTGCCGGCACCGCTGACCGACGAATTGACCAAGTTCGCCGCCGCCAATCCGGACCTGGTGTCGTTTGAGAACGGCATCGTGAAGTTCAAGAGCGACGTGACCTTCGACACCGGCGACGCCAACGTGAAGCCGGCCGCCAAGGAAGTCATCACCAAGTTCGCAGCGATTCTGAATTCTGACGCCGCGAAGAACTACGAACTGCTGGTCGCCGGCCACACCGACGCCACGCCGGTCAACAACCCCGCGACGATCCAGAAAGGCCACAAGAACAACTGGTATCTGTCGTCCCACCGCGCGATCTCGGTCGCCGATGAGTTGATGAAGGAGAAGGTGAACCCGCAGCGCATCGGCGCAGTGGGCTACGCCGACCAGCGTCCCGCCGCCAGCAACGCGACCGAGAAGGGCAAAGAAGCCAACCGGCGGGTTGAAGTGGTGATCCTACCCAAGCAGGTTCGCTCGACGAGCATCGCTCCCGCTGCCGCTCCCAAGCCCGCCCCGGCGGGCAACAAGGACTCCGGCGCCGCCCCGGCAGCGCCCGTCGCGCCATCGACGCCGACCGACAACAAGTAGTCATCGCGGGTCGAAAATCTCAACCTTGAACCGGCGGGGTCAGCATGGCTGGCCCCGCCGGTTTTTTTCGTCACGATTTTCAATATTTTTACGGCGGCGCTGCGCGTTTGTCCTGACAAATGCGCAGCGCGCCGGTCTATATGTGGAGACATTCCTTCGAGCGATTCTTAGCCGCAACGCTACGCGTTGCGCGCTTTGCGATCCATTGAGCCGCGTCACAACATATGGACGAACGCCTGTTACAAAATGCTACAAACGGCCGCTGAGATCGGTGACTTCAGGGGAGGCGGTGACGGTCGGGTCCGCCCGTGGCTCGTCAGAACGTCGCGATCTGGCCCCACATGTGGTCATTGATTTTTTCGGTCAGGTCGTGCTTGGGATAGAACGCGAGTTCGACCGATGCGACGCGGCTGACGCGGGCGCGGAAGAGATCGACCCGGCCGAGTTCGCGGCCGTAGGCGAAGCCGCGAAGGGGGCGCTTGATTTTGAGCGGATCGACGGACCGAACCTCGACGCTGCTGGCCATCGAGAGCAGCGCGCTCTTCCAGTTCGGCGGTTGGGCGACGCAGTTGCCGACCAGCAGCCACGCCGGAGTGTCGGCAAGCAGCGGAGGCGCGCCCATCGCCCGGGCGTACGCCGTCGAACCCGCGGCGGTGCTGACGAGAATCCCGTCGCCCACCAGTCGCGGCAGGCGAACACGTCCGTCGACGCTCACCTGTAGCCACGCCGACTGCCCGCCGGCACGCTCGATCCAGGCGTCACTGAACGTGACTTCGTGGACCCAGCTTTTTTCGTTGCCCTGCTCGTCCACGGTGCGCATGTCGACGTGCAGCATCGGCAAATGCCGCGTCACGATCTGCGGCGGTGGGAAGGCGTGGCGGGCGAATTCTTCGTGGCTGTTGAGCAGGAAACCGAGGTGCCCGGCGTTGATGCCCAGGAACGGCACGCGGCAACGCCAGTACCGCTGCACGGCGTGCAGCATCGTGCCGTCGCCGCCGATGACGAGGATCGCGGAGGGATTCTTGTCGACGCGAAACGCATCGAATCGCTCGGCCAGTCGTTTGGCGGATTCGTTGAATTCCGAATGCACGACGAATAACCTCGGCGGGGTGTCGATCGGACCCGTCCAGCTCCGGCTCGCCGGCTGATCGACATACAGCACGTGCCGGCCGACATAGCTGAGGACGCTGGTCGCCGGCGTATCGCTCAGCGTGGCGGCCGGGGGACTGGGCGCGGGGACGACTTGCGACGGAACGATTGGCGCCTGCTCGCGCAGAATGCGCGTCTCGGCCGGCTCCATCTTGTCGAGTTCGCAAAGCTCGACGATGACGTTCTCGATGCTCCGGAACGCCAGGTCCGCCATGCCCGCGCGGTGGATCGGCTCGCTCAACCGCAACGGCCCGTTCGACCTGGCCGTGTTGGCGAACTCGCCATCCTCATCGGCGGGCACGACATAGACGGTCCCGAATCTAGAAAGATCGGCGACGTACTGCTGCTGGCGAAGGGTGGGGGGATCGAAGAAGTCGCGGTAGAGGTAGATCATGGAAGTTGGTTTTCGCCCGTCACGATGTACCAGTTCTGCATCGCGGCGGCGAGCAAGGAGGCGTCTCTGCGGAAATATGTCGTGGACGTACGAATGCGCTCTCGCAGCGATACTGAATCGATGCGGGGAAACGCAAGCCGGACGTCGTCGAGGTCTTTTGTCCGCCGGCTGAAGAGTTTGCCGGCGAGGATGTCGAGCGATTCGATGACACGCGCCGTGAGTTTGCCATAGACACCGAGTGATCGCGTTCGTTTCTCCCATTCTTCAGGAAGGTAGTGCGACTGGAAAAGAGTGAACTTCAGGTCGTAACGCGCCGCCAGCGATGCCAGGAGCGCCTGCTCGCGTCGGAGCGGTTCTGGAATTTCGTTGATGAGATAGACGTCATCCGTGTGGCGCACGATCGGCGCGTCGAGCATCAGCGCAAGCGATCCGCCGATCGTAACGGACGCA
>JBBQQZ010000038.1:0-16663 GCA_038215325.1 Tepidisphaerales bacterium
GAGCGACAACATCGTCTTCCACGGCTGGAAAAACTACCACGACTCCGCCGCCATCCTGAGCAAGGCCGACGCGCTGGTCTTCCCCAGCCTCCGCGAGTGCGGCGGCGCGGTGGTGATGGAAGCGATGGCGGTGGCGCTGCCGGTCATCGCCTCCGACTGGGGCGGGCCTGCCGACTACGTTGGCGACGACGGTGCGGGCATCCTGATCAAACCCGACACCAAAGCCAGCTTCATCGCCGGCTTCACCGCCGCCATGTCCAAACTCGCCGCCGACCCGGCGCTGGTCGAACAGATGAGCGAACGCGCCCGGAACCGCGCGGTCACACAATTCCAATGGGATTCGCGCGTCGACGCGCTGCTCGATGTCTATCGGGAAATGCTTCAGCATTGATTCAGCACGGAGAGACGGGGGCACAAAGAAAAAGCAATTCTCAACTCCTACATCTTCACCGTGCCTCCATGCCTCCGTGGTGAAAATTTCCTCTCCTTCAATCAGAGCGCCGGACAGAGCGCCGGAACGTCGACCCACTTCTTCTCTTTCCAGCTCTGCATGCCCAGCTCCGCGAGTTGTACGCCCTTGGCGCCTTCGCGGAGGGTGTAGCGGAAGGGTTCGTCAAGGACGACGTGGCGGAGGAACAGTTCCCACTGGATCTTGAAGGCGTTGTCGTACGCGATGTTGTTCGGCACCGGCTGCCAGCCCTTGTAGAAATCGATGGGCTGCGCGATGTCGGGGTTCCAGACGGGCTTGGGCGTCTCGGCAGCGCTCTGCACGACGACCTCACGCAGACCGGCGACGGCGGTGCCTTTGATGCCGTCGACCTGGATGGTCAGCAGGTCGTCGCGACGCACGCGCGTACACCAACTGCTGTTGAACTGGCAGACTGTACCGTCCTCCAGCAGAAAAATCGCGTACGCCGAGTCGTCGGCGGTGGCGTCGAACGGTTTGCCGTCTTCGGCGCGGCGTTTATCAATATCGACGTTGCCGTAGGCCACCAGCGACTTGATCGGCCCGAACAGGTTGCTGATGACGTACTGCCAGTGGCAGAACATGTCGATCATCATCCCGCCGCCGTCTTCGGCGCGGTAGTTCCAACTGGGGCGCTGGGCGGGCTGGTCGGTGTCCATGCCGGTGAAGACCCAGTACCCGAACTCGCCGCGGACGGAGAGAATCTTGCCGAAGAAGCCGAGCTCTTTCAGCATCGCGATCTTGCGAAAGCTGGGGAGCCAGAGCTTGTCCTGCACGACGCCATTTTTTAGGCCGGCGTCCTCGACGATCTTGGCGATGCGCAGCGCTTCGGCGGTTCTGGTGGCGGTGGGCTTTTCGCAGTAGATCGCCTTCTTCGCCTTGACGGCTTTTTCAATAAAGCCCGCGCGCTGGAGCGTGCCCGAGGCGTCGAAGAAAATCTCGTTTCCCTTGTCCTCCAGCGCGTGATCGAGGTTGACGGTGTACGCGACCGTGCGGCCGATCTCGCGCATCGCGACGTCTTCGGCGAGGTGGCGAAGCTTGCTCTCGCTGCGGCCGGTCAGGATCGGCTCGGGCATGATCGTCAGATTGTCGTTCACCTTCACGCCGCCTTGTTTGATGATCGCAAGGATCGATCGAATCAGGTGCTGGTTGGTGCCCATGCGTCCGGTGACGCCGTTCATGATGATGCCGATTTTGCGGATTTCCATGCAGGTCTCCAATGCGAATGGCTTGTGGCTTGTAGCGAGTGGCGCGTGGATGTTCGCCTTCATCCACGTGCGACAAGCTACATGCCACCCGCCCCTTCGGCCATAGACTTTTCTGCCATCTTTTGCACAATACGGCCACATGGCGCGGCCGGAAATCAACTTCATAACGGGACAGTATGTCCGACGGTGCCGACACGATATCGATAAGAATTTCGCGGACTATCAGACGATCCAGTACATGGAAAGCGGCCATGTTTCATTGCGGATCGACGAGCGATCCTACGCACTAAACGGACGCTGGTTTTGGTCCGCCTATCCCGGCCCGCGCGTGGCGTTCAAGGCGGCGGAGCCGTCCGGGTCGTGGGAGCACCGGTACGTGGCGTTTCATGGGCCGCTGGTGACGCGGTGGACGGAGGACGGTCTGTTCCCGCTCTCGCCGCAACGCCCGCCGGGAGACAGGTCGTGCGCGAAACGGTTCGACGAGGTGCTACGGCTGTCGCGCGAGTCTGACCACTGGTCGCGCGCGAAGGCGGCGCATCGGATCGAGGCGATGCTGATCGACCTCGCCGAGGCACGCAACGCCGCGCCCGCGCCGCCTGCGTGGGTGACGTTGGTCACGCACGAACTGGCAAGCGGCGTCGAAGAGGCGACCGACTATGAAGAACTGTCGCTACGGATCGGGATGTCGGTGCGCAGCCTTCGTCGCAACTTCCGCGCGCGGCTGGGGATATCGCCGCATCAGTATTTGATCGCACAGCGGATAGGGACCGCGCGTGATCTGCTGCTGAAGACCGACACGCCGCTGAAAGAGATCGCGCGGCAACTTGGATACAACGACGTGTTCTATTTTGGCCGGCAATTCAAGCGTCAGATGGGCGTGTCGCCGGCGGCGTTCAGACGGTCGCGCGAGGGGTGATTGGCGCGCTCAAGGCGCTGATCGGTCGGAAAAGTCAAGCCGTGGTGCGCGGGCGAATCCGCACACTTCGGAAAAATCAGGGGATTTTGTCTACCGGGGCTTGAATCGTGTTGGTTTTGCGATACTTTTCTCCCACCACTAGTCCGACAGCCGGTGTGAGACGGTTGACGGGATCGGTGATGCACGGGGAAGGAAATTTCAGCGCGGAACGGATCCGCGCTGCCGTGCGAAGGATGTTTCGGAGGTTTAGGCCTTCAGGACATCTTTCCGGCCGACCTGGCGGGTCGGTCAGTCGGTCCGGCTCGGGTATGGCCGGAAGACTTCTCACGTCTTTGGCGAATCATCGTCCGGCTCCAAACAACCGAGGACGACTTCGCCCACAGGAGATGCGTTATGGCAAAGCCATTGACCAAGTCCGAGATCGCCGCGTCAATCGCGGAAAAAGTTGGCGTGACCAAGAAGCAGGTCAGCCAGTTCTTCGAGGCCCAGGCGGACCTCGCCTACAAGCAGGCGAAGAACCAGTTCGTGATTCCGGGTATCGGCAAGCTCGTGCTCGTCGAAACCGCCCCCCGCGAGATGGTCATGCGTTTTGGCCCCAAGACCGGCCAGACCGTCAAGATCCCGAAGAAGAAGCGCCTCAAGTTCCGCGTGGCCAAGGCCGCGAAGGACGCAATCCTCGGCGTCAAGAAGTAATCCAAGAAGCCCTCTTGGAATCGACCGTTCGCAATCCCGCGAGCGTCTGATCAAAAACGCCCCACGGCACGCAAGTGCCGCGGGGCTTTTTCGTTGGCTGATACGGATCGTGGATGATGCACGCGCCTGTAGCTGCGACGCCTGCGTCGCCCATTTGTTGCTCACCTAAGCCGCAATTAAGACGCAATGGGCGACGCAGGCGTCGCAGCTACAGGCACCTTCTGCGCGCGGGGTTCACGCACAAACCGTATGACATCGCGCGTGCCAAGCAGCCGCAACGCTACGCGTTGCGAGTCTTCACGTCGTAGAATCTGCATGACTCGAATGCCGCGCAATGCGTAGCATTGCGGCTACTGTCCGATTGCGCGCTACGTCTCCATCACCGCCGGCGGCGGCATGGGGTCGCTGCGGTGGCGTGCGAGGTCTTTCAGTCGATCAAGCGTTTTGCCCAGCAGGGATGCCATCTTGTCGGCGGCACCTTCCACCGCCTGCTCCAGATGGGCCGCGTGTTCGGTGACGGCCACCGGATGCTGGTGCTTAAGGCGCGCTTCCACCATGCAGCGGATGTCCTTGTCTCCGCCCTTCTCGCCATTCTCGTCGCTCACATGAACTTCGACGTGCGTGATATGATCTTCGAACCGACCGATCGCGGCCTCCACCGCACCCTCGATGTATTCCTTCATCGACTGATGCCCGTGAATATTGTGGTCGCTAAAAACTTGGATCTGCATCGATTTCCTCTGTTAAATACCTGTCATTCGTCACAGGAGCGGATCGTGGCGCGCTGATTCGACGGATGACCTGAAGCGGTTCATTCGACTCGAATAAGGGAAGCCCTCACTCCTTACACAACCGTAGGATGGCCGCGAGGCAGTAGCAATTGGAATCCCGCGAATCGGATCGGGCAGACGCTGCGCCCGAGACTGTTCGGCCGGATCGATTTCGCCGTCCACTTCCGGCGCCAGCAGCATGCGGCAGGCCGTGGAACTGAAGCCTGCGCATCAGGGAGCGGGATTATGCCGTATTCTCGCCTCCATTTTCCTCCACGCGAGACTTCGTCTATTTAGACAGCTTATCCACCATCGGAATCGACTGTTCGCAGGTCACTTGTGGATAACTTTGTGGATAACTCGGGCGAAATCGTGGCAAAACGCCGCCATGAAGAAAACTTTAAGAAAAACCGCCTCGCCGACAAATTCAACGTTGCCATTGCGTGGAGACAAGTGGTATAAGAACCCTGTCGAAAGTGATTGATGGGTTAAAAACCCTATGCCACCATGGTTTCCACTGATCGGCGAGCACGAACTGACGATCGATGATAAAGGTCGTCTGCTAGTGCCCGCAGAGGTTCGCAAGCGTCTGGAGACGTTCGGCGAATCGGATGTTTTGGTGTTGGTCAACATGGGTGGCCGCGGGTTTCTCTATCCGGAGAAGTACCATCTTTCGCGAATCGGCAACGTGAAGGTCGGGATCGTTCCGACGGTTCAGGAACAAAGGCTCTTGCGAGCGTTGTTCGGCCAGTCAAGCCGGCTACAGTGGGACAAACAAGGACGTCTCCTGGTGTCGCCGAAAACTTCGACCGGACTGAAACTGGATCGGGAAATCACGATCGTTGCGGCAGGTGATCATCTGGAACTGTGGAACCGCTCGGACTGGGCGGAAGAACAGTTGAGTCTGCAACAGCAGATGCCCGAGTTGATCAACGCCATGTCAAGCCGCCTCGCTTCCGCCGCGGAGTGAGAAAAGGCTGCTTCGGGAAAGTAACTCGCGGCGAGTGCCTCCAGGGAAGGAAGCACGTCTGAAAAGCTCCGGGGAAGCGGAGCGAGCGACATCACGCCGCTTACAGCGACAATTGAGCGAGTGGAAAGTCCGTCACCACTTTCCTCCACTTCGATCCCTACGGGCTTGTCCCGTTCAGGAATCGTGATCCGGCTCTGCGGAACCGGTGTGAAGGACGATGACCGGTCAGACCACCCGAGTCCGCATGCCCCTTCGGCCCAACGCCGCACGGACACACGGAACGTCCAGCACGAAATGCCCGATATGGGCATCGAATCAACCTGAAACCAGCATTACCCGCGACGGATCGCGGGCAGTACTGGGAAGTCCGAGACGATGTACGGGTGAGGTTTTCCCATGGATGGGAGCGGCGTTACAGCGCCGGGGTCACGGATGACCCGCCTTACCTTTTTCGGGCAGGCCTTCACCGACGGAATTCGGGCCGACATTTGTATCGTCGTCTAACTTCCGCGTCCACTACTCCTGGACACCGAACGAAACAGTGTCCAGAGCGTCTTCCTGCACCGCTGTGAACAGAACCCGAACATAATAACAACCGTCTAACGCTGGATCAAGTAAAATCCGGTTCACGTTGGCTTTATGTGCGAGCCGTGTTGTGGACGAATTATCCACATTCGCAAGCCTCCATATGAAGAAGAGCGCTTTCCCACCGCATAGGCCGAGGGTGCGATCCCCGATACAGTAATATAATGGACCTCCCCGCCACCGGACACGACCCCGTCATGATGACCGAGGTGCTCGAACACCTCGCCCCGAAGCCCGGGCAGATCGTCGTCGACTGCACCGTCGGTCGAGGCGGACACGCCGAAGCCCTCGCCCGCGCCGTCGCCCCCACCGGCCAACTCATCGGTCTCGACTACGACCCCCGCAACCTCGTCTACGCACGCGAACGACTCAAAGACCTCCCCGCCCGACTCTTTCACGCCAACTTCTCCGAGATCAACATGGTCATGGACAAGGCGGACGTCGGACTGGCGGACGGGATCCTGGTCGATCTGGGCATCAGCACCAACCAATTGTTCGAAGAAGCCTACGGGTTGTCGTTCTCGCGAGACGTACCACTGGATATGCGGCTGGACACGCGATTTCGCACGAGCGCCCGGACGATCGTGAACACCTGGCCGGAAGCGAAGATCGCCGATCTGCTGTTTCATCACGCGGACGAGCGTTTTTCTCGGCGGATAGCGAAAAAGATTGTCGAGTCCAGAAAACAAACGCCGATCAATACCACTGAACACCTGGCCGAGCTGGTGCGGAGCGTTGTTCCGCATGCACGAGGCAAAGGCCGAATGAAGGCCGAAATCGACCCCGCCACCCGAACCTTCCTTGCTTTGCGCATGGAGGTCAACGGCGAGATGCACAACCTGGAACGGCTCCTTGGGCTGATTCCCAGTTGTCTCAAACCGGGCGGAAAGATCGCGGTCATCAGCTTCCATTCCACGGAAGATCGGCTGGTAAAACACGTGTTTCGGTCGGCGGAGCAGACCGGGCAACTGAAGGTTCTCACCTCCAAGCCCCTCATTCCGTCCGATTCCGAAATCAGTGCAAACCCGCGGTCCAGGTCAGCGAAGTTACGTGTTGCTGAAAGAGTGGTGAGTAGCTAGTGACGAGTGGCGAGACCGGTGGCATTTTCTAACCACTCTCCCCTGACCACTAGCCACTCGTCCGAAGGACGCCCCATGACCCGCGAAACGAAAATCGGCCTGCTTGTCGGCCTTGCCTTCATTATTGTTGTCGGGATTCTGCTCTCGGAGCACCTGACGACCACAACCGAGCGCCCCGCAGCACCGCTGGCGGAAGCGGGCGACACGGTTCGCAACGGCATGGCGGCGCCGGGCGTCAGCATGCACGAAGCCGCCCCGCCGGTGCGCGTGCCGGAGCAGTTCGTCCCCCCGGTCGTCCCCCAGCCGGGTCCGTCGCATGTCGCGATCGGGCCGGGCAACTACCCCCAGCCGCCGATCGTCATCGATAACCGCACACCCATCGCCCCGGTCGTCCTCGCCCCTGTTCCCCAAGACCAGTGGACCGCGCTCCAGACCGGCCAGGCCCCGATCGCCCCGATCATCATTGACCCGTTCGCCAACCAGACCAATCACCCCATTCAGACCGTCGCCAACCAGAACGGCGAGCAACTCGTCTTCGTCAACGGCAACGGCAACGGCAATAGCACCCCCGGCAACACCGGCCCGACCATGGCGGCCAACAACGTGCGGGAGTACAAGGCCCAGCCCGGCGACAGCCTCTCCCGCATCGCCGCCCTCCTGCCCGGCGGCAACACCAAGGCCAACCGCGACGCGGTCGTCAAGCTCAACCCCACGCTCCAAAAAGACCCCAACAAGGTCATCGCCGACCGCATTTACCTGCTGCCGACGGACAAGGCCCAGCCCGCCCCGGCGCCCGCGCCCCTGGTCGACCGCGCCTCCCCCGTCGTCCGCACCCCCGAGCCCACACCGGCCGCGATGCAGTACCGCTCGTACACCGTCAAGAAAGGCGATTCGCTCACCAGGATCGCCGTCGAGCAACTCGGCTCCAAGAGCGAAGTCGCGACCATCAAAAAGCTGAACGACGACATCCTCAAAGGCGGCGACGTCATCAAGATCGACATGAAGCTGAAGCTGCCCGCCAAGGCCGTCGCCGCGACCGAATGACGTAGCACGGGCGTCCCGCCCGTGGTTTGCGGATTAACGGGCGGGACGCCCGTTCTACTATGCTCAAGCTGCTCCTCTGCATCGTCGCCGCGGTTGTGATCTCTGGGTCGCTGCTGCACCTCAAGCACCAGCGGATGGAGATCAACTACAAGACCAATCAGGCGCACAAGCGTCTTCAGAACCTCCAGATCGAACTCTGGAACCAGCAGCTCCAGGTCGCGATCTACACCGCCCCCAACGCGATCGAAAACACGGTCGGCTCGCATAATCTCGACCTCGTGCCCGCCTCCCCGATGCAGACCGGTGCGACCGAAAAGCCCACGGCATCCCCGTGGGTTTCCGACGCCGAGTGATCGCGATATCCTTAGCGCGCCGCCGACACTGTGGTGTGCCTGGCGACGGCGAATGTCGATGATCTGGTGAATGCGTGTACGCCGCTATCGGGAATGACGAAATCGTAAATACGAATCGTTTTATTGGTCATTCGAGCTTCGTCATTCGCTCCATTCCAGCCCGACAACACAATATGCCGATCTCTTTACTAGCGCCTGTGCGCTACTATGTCGTACGAGAACCGACACTGTCCGTTTCTGAACCGGAATGACGCTCGATGTGCCGAGCGCTTCACCGTGGGGCACATGCAGCACGCGTTTCGGTATTGTTTTGAGCATTACAAGGCGTGTCCGCAGTATCTGGAGATGCTGGTCGAGCGTCGTGTGCGCCGGGTAAGCCAGAGCGTGATCCATGTCGAATCGACCCCCAGCCTCGTCCCGATCACCGTCGCTGGCAAGGCCTACGCCGCCTGAGCTCGTCCCCTTCCTCGGCTACTGCTCCTCCGAACGCGGACTGGCGCGCAACACCCTCGACGCCTATCGCCGTGACCTGACCGACATCTATTACTGGCTCATCGGTCCCGACGGCGTGGCCGCTCGCATCGGTCCAGCCCGAAACACTGTCGCGGCGACGCCGGCGGCGCCCCAATCATCATCGTCGGGGAGAACGGGCGCCCCGGGCGTCGCCGCGACCGACGTCCTCGCCCGCGCCACCGCCGACCAGTTCCGGCAGTATTTGCAATCACAGTCTCGCAAGAAACAGTCGACCAAGACCGTCGCCCGGCGTCTGGCTGCCATTCGCGTCTATCTCAAGTTCCTTGAAGTCATGGGCCAGGACAAGCAGGACATCCTCCAGCAGCTCGAACGCCCCAAACCCGAGCGCGATCTGCCCAAGATCCTCAACATCGAACAGGTCGGCCGGCTCATCAACGCGCCGGACCCGGACGACACCAAGTTCTACCATCGCGACATCGCGATCCTCGAACTCCTCTACGCCGCCGGTCTGCGCGCCAGCGAGTTGTGTACGATGAGCGTCCGCGACGCAAATTTACAGGTCGGCGCGGTGCGATTGTTCGGCAAGGGGTCGAAAGAGCGCATCGTCCCGATCGGCAAGGCGTGCATCAACGCGATCGCGACCTATCTCGTCGACGGGCGGCCGCGACTGCTCGAAATCAAGACCAGGAGCCGGGGGGGGAGCAACCGCGCGCGGATGAAGGCAAGTCGCGGAAGACGCACGGGTTCACACCCGTGGCCCTGGCGAATACCCACGACGACGAGCGATTGTTCCTGTCCCGATCGGGCAAACCGTTCGACCGGGTCAGCCTCTGGTTGCTCGTTGTCCGCTACGCGAAAAAGATCGAGCTACTCAAGGAAATCAGCCCCCACGTCCTGCGCCACTGCTTCGCCAGCCACCTCCTCGGCGGGGGCGCCGACCTCCGCGTCGTCCAGGAACTACTCGGCCACTCCGACATCGCAACCACCCAAATTTACACCCACGTCGACACCGCACGACTCCGAAAAGTCCACAAACAGTTCCACCCGCGGGGATAAACTCACTACAGAGGCACGACAGCACCTAGCAATACCGACGCATCGGACCCATAGATTGCGCAAGTGACGACGATTAAAAAGCGGCGTTTCCAAGTTTGCGACATCTGCGTAATCTGCGGTTCATTTTCAAGCTCCGCGCTTTCCATGTCGTCATAATGCTCCGCTTCCCTCCTTGCCCGATCCGGGTAAACTTGCTCACTTTGTTCGCAACAGGAAGCATCGGATGCGCATCGCAGTTACAGGTGGGTCGGGGAATATCGGAACGGTCGTCGCTAAACGCTTTATCGCTCGCGGGGATGAAGTCGTGATTCTGGATCGCAAGGCACCGCGCGCCGAAGGCGCGCGGTTCGTCTTCATCGACCTCCGCGACCGGCAGTTCGTGCAGCCGGTGCTGGAGAAGTGCGACGCGGTCATCCACCTCGGCGAAATCCCCCACGCCGGCGGCGGCGAATCCCCGCACGACGTGTTCGTCCGCAACTGTGCCGCCGGATCGACGGTGTTGCAGGTGTGCGCGGATCTGAAAATCCCGCGCGTGCTCTACACCAGCAGTGCTCAGGTCTACGGATTTTGGGGCGGCGGTGACGATCGCTGGCGGACGCTACAGATGGAAAAGCTGCCGATGGACGAAACCCAGCCGCTGAAGCCGATGAACCCGTACTCGTTGGCGAAAGTGTCGCTCGAGCGATACGCCGAGATACTGGCGCGAGAGCAGAACCTCTCGGTCGCCGCGTTTCGCCTGCCTGCCGTGACGCAGCCGCGTTGGTCAAAGCGTTGGATGGAGTGGGTCAACCGATCGCCAAAAAGCTATCGCGAGCAGTTCGATGGCTTCTGGACGTTCGTCCACGTAGAGGACGTCGCGACGGCGTACGAACTGGCGATCGACAAGCCGAGGCCGGGGTATGAGGCATATCACCTTGTATCGCCCGACATCATCGGCGTGGAACCGCTTCAGGAGCGTCTGGACGACTTGAAAATCACCAACATCCCCCCGCTGCCTTCAGGCTGGCCCGCCAACGCCGCGCCGGTCACGTGCGCCAAAGCGCGCGAGCACTTCGGATGGGAACCGCAGCACACGTTCGCCAAACTGACCATCACCGCCGCGACCGAAGCCAAAAACTGATCTCACGAGGACACCCGACTTCCCCGCACGTTAGGATATTGTTCGCATGCGTTCTCTCTGCGAGACGCTTGTTTGTCTCAAAAATCTTCAGCACGCGCAGGTCGTAGATTTGCAGTTGCTGCGCTAGAAGCCAGTAGCCGCATCGCTACGCGGTGCGCGGCTTCGGAACGGTCGAACGCCCCCGAAAACCGAAGACGCGCAAGTCGTAGACCTGCGGCTACTGCGATCGTCGAGCCGTTTCCGATGCGATAAGCCCCGCGCAACGCGGCATGGCAGACGCCGTGGCAACGCACCCGTGACCGGCACAAAGCCCGGCCGATGGTTTGCAAATCCCTGGCGTGCCCAATATCATGTGGGGCTCGCTCGCGCCCGTAATGGCGCGATCATTGTTTTATATCGAGTGAGGACATCATGGCTAACAGCGCCGTCGCGGAAGCACAAAAGAAAGAAGTCAAATTCGTTTACCCCGTCAGCGTCGAAGACGCCGGTCCGGCGACGAAAAAGGTGACCGTCGAGATCCCCGAAGCGCGCATCAGCGATTCGATTGCCAAGCAATTCAAAGACCTCAAGGGCCAGGCCTCGCTGCCCGGCTTCCGTCCGGGTCGCGTCCCGCAGAAACTGCTGGAAAAGAAGTTCACCCAGGCCGTCCGTGACGATGTCGTCAAGACGCTCGTCCAGGAGAGCTACCAGCAGGCGATCGAAAAGAGCAACCTCCAGGTCGTTGGCGAACCCGCCTTCGAGCAGGAAGAAGGGATCAAGCTGCCGGAATCCGGCTCGCTGACCTACTCGTTCTCGATCGAAGTGCAGCCCGATTTCGCGCTCCCCGATTTGGCGGCGATGGAGATCAAGAAGCCCAAGATCGTCATCACGGAAGAGCACGTCGCCCAGGCGCTGCAAAACCTGCGTGAACAGCAGGGAACGCTCCTCCCGGTCGAAGACCGCGGCATCCAGGAAGGCGACGTCATCGCCGCCGACGTGCATGTGAAGCTGGAAGGCGAACAGGTTCTCCATCAGCACGACATGCAGTTGAAGGTGAAGTCCGGCACGGTCATGGGCATTAAGATCGATGATCTGCCCGCCCAGCTTGCCGGCGCGAAGGTGGAGGACGTCAAAACCATCAACATCAACGCCGGCGAAAACCACCCGACGGAAAAGCTGAAGGGCAAAGACGTTCAGATCGAGTTCAAGATCAAGGACGTTCGCCAGCTCGAACTGGCCGAGATCGACGCCTCGTTCCTTGAGCAGCTCGGGTTTGAGAACGAACAGCAGCTCAACGACGCCCTCCGCGAGGAGATGGTAGCCCGCGTCAAGAACGACATCCAGAACAACATGCGTGACCAGGTCGCCAAGGCGCTCCTGGACGGCGTGACGTTCGACTTGCCGACCAAGCTGTCTGCCAAGCAGGAAGGCCGGATTGTGCAGCGTCGCGCGATGGACCTGATCCAGCGCGGCGTGCCGGAAGACAAGATCGTCGCCAACCTCGAAAACCTCCGCGGCGGCGCGAAGGACGAAGCGATTCGCGAACTGAAGCTGTTCTTCATCCTACAGAAGGTCGCCAACGATTCGGGTTTGGACGTGACCGAAAGCGAACTGAACGGCAACATCGCCGCCATCGCCGCCCAGCGCCAGATTCGCCCGGAGAAGCTCAAGCAGCAGATGTCCAGCGAAGGTTCGCTCCAGACGCTGTACGTCCGCCTCCGCGAACTCAAAGCGATCGACAAAATCCTCCGGACCGCGAAGATCACGGAAGTGGAGCCGGAAAAGAAGGATGAGTAGGAGGAATTAGTAATAAGGGGCAAGAGGCAAGGGGCGAGTAAAAGCATTTACTCGCCCCTTGTTACTTGCCCCTTGTTACTTGCCCCTTATTCCTCGCCCCTTGCCCCTCATTACTTGCCCCTCGCAATCGCTATGGCCATCCAAAGCCTCAAGGGTTTCGAAGACATTCTCCCGTCCCAGTCACCACGTTGGCTGGCGGTTGAGCGCATCGCGCGTGATGTGGCAGAGCTGTTCCACTACGGCGAGATCCGCACGCCCGTGCTCGAGAGCGCCGAAGTCTTCCATCGCGGCGTCGGCGAAACCAATGACCTGGTCAAAAAAGAGACCTACACCTTCGCCGACCGCGACGGCGAAATGGTCACGCTCCGCCCGGAAGGCACCGCCAGCGTCGTCCGCGCGGTGATCGAAGGCGGCCTGCTGAACGATCAGGGTGCCCGCGCCAAGGTCTACTACATCGGTGCCAACTTTCGCCACGAGCGCCCGCAGAAGGGCCGGCTGCGCCAGCACCACCAGTTCGGCGCCGAGGCATTCGGCATCGCCGATGCCGAGCAGGACGTCGAGTGCATCCTCCTGCAAATGGAGTTCTACAAGCGGTGCGGCATCAAAGACCTGTCGCTCAACATCAACTCGCTCGGCGACAAGGATTCGAAGGACGCCTACCGCGCCCAGCTCGTGACGTTTCTGTCGCCGAAGAAGGAAAGCCTGAGCGAGGACAGCCAGCGCCGGCTCGAACAGAACCCGCTCCGCATCCTCGACAGCAAAGACCCGCGCGACAAGGCCGCCTGCGATGGCGCGCCCAGCGCGATTGATTCGCTGAGCGAGAAATCGAAGACCCACTTCGACAAGGTTGTCGCCGGGCTGAGCAGCGCCGGCGCGGTGTTCCAGATCGACCCGCGATTGGTGCGCGGCTTCGACTACTACACCGAAACCCTCTGGGAAGTGACCGCTGGCGGACTCGGGTCGCAGAACGCGATCGGTGGCGGCGGGCGGTATGACAATCTCGTTGAAATGCTCGGCGGCCGGCCGACGCCGGGCGTGGGGTTCGGTTCAGGCCTCGAACGCCTGCTCATCGCGCTGGAAGCCCAAGGTGCGCAGTTGCCGCTGCAAGCGAAACCGCTGGTTTTCCTCGTCGCCCACGGCGACGCCGCGCGGGCGCACAACCACCAACTCGCCGCCGACCTCCGCGCCGCGGGCATCGCTGTCGATATGGACCTGACCGGCAAATCGGTCAAAGCCCAGTTCAAAATGTCCGACCGCGAAAAAGCCGCCTTCGCCATCACCGTCGGCGACAGCGAACTGGCGTCAAACAACGTCGTGCTCAAGAACATGGCCACCGGCGAACAAACGACCATGCCGCGCGATCAGATTGTTGCGCGGCTCGCGTAAAGATGAACGCCAAGAGACCAAGGGGCCAAGAATTCAACTCAGAAGAATGAACGCAGAGGCTTAGAGAACGCAGAGAAGCCAATACGTAGAATGGTTTCCTCTGCGTTCTCTAAGCCTCTGCGTTCATCACTGATTTGGCTTTTTTTCTTGGCCCCTTGGCCTCTTGGCGTTCATCCCCTCTTCAACAATCGCAACACATCCGCCCGTCGCGGGATCGACGGTTGAGCGCCGAACGTCGTACACGCCAGCGCCCCGGCCGCGTTCGCGAACCTCAAAGAATCGGCCCAGCTTTTGCCCTCGGCCCGCGCCACCGCCAACCCAGCCGTGAACGAATCGCCGGCGGCGGTGGTGTCGACGACGTCGACCTTGAACCCGCGCACGTGCGTCATCACGTGCGATTTGTCCGAGTGCATCGCGCCGCGCTTACCCAGTTTCAGCACCACGTGCTTCGCACCGCGCGACAGCAGCTTGCGGCTGATCGATTCGGGCGACTGCGCTTCAACCCGCAGGATCATCGCGGCCTCGGTTTCGTTCGGGCTTAGGACGTCGACCTTGTGCATCGCCCGCGGCAAGCCTTCTCGCGGCGCGGGCGCGGGATCGAGCACGCTGATCACGTTGAACTTGCGGCACAGATCGATCGCCCGGCTCACCGCCGCCTGCGGAATCTCCAGTTGCAGCAGCACCGCCGACGCGCGCTTGATGATCGAACTGGCTGCCGCGATGTCGCTGGGCGTCACTTTGCCGTTCGCGCCGGGTGCGAGGATGATCGAGTTCTCGCCGCCTTTTTGCACGACGATGGTCGCGGTCCCGCTTGCGACGCCGGGCGTCTTGCGCAGATAGCGCGTGTTCACGCCGCTTTTCTCCAGCCCTCGCCGCAGCACGTCACCGAAGTCGTCATGGCCCACGCGTCCCACGAAATACACATCCGCCCCCAGCCGTGCCGCCGCCACTGCCTGGTTCGCTCCCTTGCCGCCGGGAATGGTCGCGGACCTGGTGCCGGCAATCGTCTCGCCGGGCGCGGGGAGGCGATCGCACTCGACGACCAGATCCATGTTGACCGAACCGATGACGACGATGATGGGTTTGGCGCGTTTGGGCATGAGCAACATCATCTTGTGGCGTCGGCGGACGTCATGCAAACTTACGCCAGCGCCGCCAGCAGCTTTTCCCCGTACATGCGCACCTTGTGGGGGCCCATCCCTTTGATCATTTCCAGTTCTTCCGGCGTCGCCGGTGCCGTGGCGGCAATGGTGGCGAGGGTCTTGTCGTTGCAGATGATGTAGGCCGGCAACGCATGCTCGCGGGCCAGATCCGCGCGGGCGACGCGCAGCTTCTCGAACCGGCTTTGCGTTTCCGGATCGGCCTGGTACGCCTCGTCGACGGGCTCGACCGCGCGAACGCGCGTCCGGCGACCGCGGCGCTCGGGGATCAGGTTCGACAGAATGCCCGGCGGCTTCAGCGCCGCCTTCATCACCTGCACCCCCTGCGGCGTGATCTCGACGATCGGGCGGCGCATGTTGTCCGGATCGCGCTGACGCGCCAATCCCGATTCGATCACCCGATGCAGCATCCGCTGCACATCCTTGGCACCATGCACCTTCAGCGCGCCGAACACCGTAAGTTGCTCCAGTTGCCACTTCTTCGTGCGATCGCTGCTGGTGCCCGTGAGCACGTCGGTGACCATCCCCGTTCCGAATCGGCCGTTCAGCCGCGCGACGGCGCTGAGGATCTTGCGGACGATCACCGTCACATCGTCGCTGACTTCGCCTTGCTCCAGATCGCCTCGGCAGACATCGCAGGTGCAGCCGGCAACCTGTGATTCGTCGCCGAAATAGTCAAGAATCTGCTGCCGGCGGCAACGGGCAAAGCGGGCGTAGCGGACCATCAAATCGAGCTTGGCGGTCGCGTGGGACTTCATCTCGCGGAGGCGGGCCGGATCGACGCGGTCATTGCCATCGCCGAGTTTTTCGATGAAGAATTCCTGCGTCAGCCGGTCGCCGAAGTGGTAAAGCAGCACGCACGCCGACGGCAACCCATCGCGCCCCGCGCGGCCGGCTTCCTGGTAGTAGGCTTCGAGTGTGCCGGGGAGATCGTAGTGAATCACCAGCCGGATGTCCGGCTTGTTGATGCCCATCCCGAACGCATTGGTCGCCACCGCGACCGCGCCGGGCGTTCGCATGAACTGCTCCTGCGACCGCTGGCGATCCGACTGCTCCATCCCGGCGTGGTACCTGACGACGACCCGCCCCGCCGTTACCCCTTGCAGCTCTGCCGCGATCGCGTCGACGTTTTTGCGCGTGGCGCAATAGACGATCGCCGAGCCGGGTTCGTCCTTCAGCAGCTTGCGCAGGATCGCGTCCTTCTCGTTCGCGCGGTCCAGGCACCGCGCTTCGTACGCGAGATTCGTCCGATCGAAGCCGGTGACGACCACGCTCGGCTCGCGCAGGTCGAGCATGTGGATGATGTCTTCGCGAACGTCGTCGGTGGCGGTGGCGGTCAGCGCGATGCAGGGCGGCGATCCGAGGCGCTGGCGGGCTTCGCCGAGACGCGAGTATTCGGGCCTGAAATCATGCCCCCATTGGCTGACGCAGTGCGCCTCGTCGACCGCCATCAGCTTCACATCCAGCGAAGCAAACGCGTCCGTAAAACCGGCCGAGAAAAACCGCTCGGGCGCGACGTACAGCAACCCGCTGAACCCCGGCTGCATCACCTCCTGGATCACTTCCCGCTGCACGCCGGGCGTCTGCGAACTGTTGATAAACAGCGC
>JBBQQZ010000039.1:0-16523 GCA_038215325.1 Tepidisphaerales bacterium
AAATGGTCGCAGCCGATCTTCATCAGCACCTGCCGGAACCGCTGCATCAGATGATTGTGCGCGGCCCGCTTTTCCTTGGGCACGATGTAACTGTTGGTCTGCAAGAGCATAGGGCGTTTCTCGTCTCCGACTTACCGGGGAACGGATTGTGCCAGATATCGCGTCGGGCATCAACGAGCGAGCGCTTCTTCGCAGTTCAGATCGCGACCGCGAATACAGCCCCCGCCAGGCGTGGCTGGCGTTTGATCCTTCGTCGAACGTACGCGCCACCAGTGCTGCCGCTATCCCTTCCGCACCACCAACACGCTATTCTTGCTGCCGAACGCGATGCAGTTGCATAGGGCGTGATGGACGGCGTGTTTGCGAGCGGTGTTGGGGACGTAGTCCAGGTCGCATTCGGGGTCGGGGTCGGTAAGGTTGATCGTGGGGTGAAGGAAGCCGGATTGCATGGCAAGGATGGTGGCAGCCAGCCCCGCAGCGCCGCCTGCGCCTTGCGGGTGCCCGATGAGCGATTTGGTCGCACTCATCGGTATTCGCTTAGCGGCTGGGCCGAACGCCCGCTTCAGCGCTGCGGTTTCGAGTCGATCATTCAAATCCGTCCCCGTCCCGTGCAGGTTCACATAATCGATCTGCTCCGGCGTCACGTTCGCGTCCGCCAGCGCCTCGTGCATGGCGCGGACGCATTCTTCCAGGTCCGGCGCGATCTGTACGCGGTGATAGGCATCGCAGGTCGATGCGTACCCGATCAGTTCCGCCAAAACGGTCGCGCCGCGCTGTTTGGCGTGGTCGAGCGTTTCGACGACGAACATCCACGCGCCTTCGCCGAGGATGAATCCGTCGCGGTCGCGGTTGAAGGGGCGAGAAGCCTTGGTCGGGTCTTCAAATGGTTTGGTGGAGATGACGCCGAGCATTTCGAACCCGCCGAGGATGCCGGGCGCGATCGTGGCGTCGGCGCCGCCGGCGATCATGACGTCCGCCATGCCGGAGCGGAGGGTCATCATCGCGTGACCGATGGCGTCGGTAGCGCTCGCGCAGCCGGTGCTGATCACGTGCGACGGCCCGCGCAGCTTGAGCTGGATCGAAATCTCGCTCGACAGATTCCCGTGCGTGCCTGCCGTGATCGCGAAGGGAGACCGCTTGCCCCCCTGGTAGATGCGCCGGTACTGCTCCTCCACAAACTCCAACCCCCCGCCGCCGGTGCCCAGCGCTACGCCGACGCGCCGGGCGAGGCGGATATCCGATTCATCGATCCTCAAGTGCGCCTGCTTCATCGCTTCCTTGGCCGCGCCGACCGCGAACGGAATCAGCCTCGGCACGCGCCGGATATCGATCGGGTCCATCACCGTGCTCGGATCAAATCCCCGCACGATCCCCGCCACGCGGCTTTTGATCGTTGATGTATCAAATTCTTCGATCGCTTTAATGCCGCTCACCCCCTCCCGGCACGCCGATTCGTACGCGGTCGCCCCGATCGCGTTGGGCGACACGACGCCGAGGCCGGTGATGACGATGTGGGGTCGGTGCATAGGAATTGCCGATCTGGTTCCCTCGCCCGCGTATTCGCGGGAGAGAGTTAGGGTGAGGGTCCGCACGTCCCTCGACGTTCGAGCCCTCACCCCAGGCCTCTCCCACGGGTACATGGGAGAGGGAGTCATACGGTCAAGCGTAGCCCGCAACCCGCGTCGCGACCAGCACGCCGTCGCGATCTTTCACTTCAACAGCAACGTCGATCAGGTTTCGGTGTGCCGCGAAGCTGATATCCGCGCCCAGTTCCACCCGCAGGATGTTCCGCCCGCCGGCGGAAACGAAGAGCCGGTCGTTGCCGGGGTCGGCCATGCATTGCGAGAGGCCGATGTGACATGCATCGTTCTCCATCAGCAGATTCTGCGGCCCCAATTCCTCCAGTACGACCCCGCACCCCTGCAAATCCTCCAGCGCCACCTGCCCGACCGTACCGGCGCACAGGAGCGTAATGGGGAGATTCGCCTCGATCAACGCCCTGGCGGTGGCGCGGGCGTTGACGATCGAGCCCGTGAACAGCCTTTCAGCGCGTCTGGCCGCCACCAGCGCCCGTGTGCCGTTGGTGGTTGATAGGAACATCGTTCTCCCCTGGCATCGCGCGGGGGTGTAGTCGCCGGGCGAATTGCCGCAGTCAAAATCGACGGGCGGAAGACAGTTGTGCTCGCCCGAGAGGATCCGCTCCCCCTTAAAGCCGGCGGCGGCGCTGCGGGCGTCGTCCAATGAGCCGAAAACCTGGATCTCCCAGACGCCCGACTGGATCGCCGAGGCGATCGTGGTGGTGGCGCGCAGCACGTCGAAGACGACAACAGAACGTCCAAGCACATCTTCGTCACGCAAGAGCGACGGCAGGAGCACAACGCGAACAGGAAGCATGAACGGGTTGTACCGCAGCTTGACGATCTACGCACGGTCGCGGATCGTGCGGCATATTGCAGCGGACACTCGTCATCAACGTCGTCGGGCTGACGCCCTCGCTCCTGGGCGCGCATACGCCGCGCATCAATGCCGTGCGGAACGTCGGCAAGATGGCGTCGATCGACCCGAGCATGCCGGCGGTGACGTGCAGCGTTCAGTCGTCGTACCTGACCGGTACCTGGCCGGAAGAACACGGAATCGTCGGTAATGGCTGGTACTTCCGCGAAGAGGCGGAAGTGCGGCTGTGGCGACAATCGAACCACCTCGTGCAAAAGCCCAAGATCTGGGACATGGCGAGGCAGAGCGATCCGGCGTTCACGGTCAGCAACATGTTCTGGTGGTACAACATGTACTCCACCGCCGACTACTCCGTCACCCCGCGCCCGATGTACCCCGCCGACGGGCGCAAGCTGCCGGACGTCTATTCGCACCCGGCGTCGCTCCGAACCGACCTGCAACGCACCCTTGGCACCTTCCCCCTCTTCAAGTTCTGGGGCCCCGGCAGCGGCATCGAATCCACCCGCTGGATCACCAGCGCGACCATCGAAACCGACAAGCTGCACAAAGCCACCTTCACGCTCGTCTATTTGCCGCACCTCGATTACGCGATGCAGAAATTTGGCCCGGACGGCCCGTCGATCGCGCAAGAACTACGCGACGTCGATACCGAGGTCGGCCGGCTGGTCGATCACTTCAAGGACGCGCGGATCGTGATTCTGAGCGAGTACGGCATCACCCCGGTGACCACGCCCATCCACATCAACCGCGCCTTGCGCGAAAAAGGCCTCATCACGATCCGCGACGAACTCGGCCGTGAGCTGCTCGATTGCGGCGCCAGCCGCGCGTTCGCGGTGGCGGACCACCAGATCGCGCACGTCTATGTCAATGACCCGCGCGTAACCCGCGAAGTGCGCCAGATCGTCGAATCCCTCCCCGGAATCGATGCCGTCTACGCAGGTGACGAGCGTTCGCAGATCCACCTCAACCACCCCCGCGCCGGCGATATCGTCGCGATCGCCAAACCGGACGCCTGGTTCACCTATTACTACTGGCTCGACGACGCCCGCGCCCCGGATTTCGCCCGTACCGTCGATATCCACCGCAAGCCCGGCTACGACCCCGTCGAACTCTTCCTCAACCCCGCGATCCGATTCCCGAAGCTGAAGATCGCCGGCAAGCTGTTGAAAAAGAAACTCGGTTTCCGCTATCTGATGGACGTGATCCCGCTCGACGCCAATCTCGTCAAAGGCAGCCACGGAGCAAAGCCCCCAACGCCCGAAGCAGGCCCGCTGGTCATCTCATCCGAAAGCAGCCTGATCGATCGCGACACGTTCGCCGCCCCGGAGATTTGCGCGTTGCTGCTGGCGCACCTATAGGGTGCCGTTCAGGGCGCCATACTCCTGCTGGTGCCATAAATGGTGCCCTACGGGTTATCGTCGGTGCAGTTCGCGCACATGCGTATCGCTCGCCACGATCACCACCGACGCCCGGCCGACAAATAGGCCGGTTTCGATGATTCCGGCGCGGCTGCGCAGCCTTTCGTCCAGTTCACCCGGCCGATTAATCGGGCCGAATTTACAATGAAAATAGTAGTTCCCGTTGTCCGACACGAAAGGCGACCCGTCCGCATTCCGACGCTGTTCAGGCACCGACCCCAGCGACGCCAGGTAACGCTCGTGAACCTCGTAAGCGAACTGAGTCACCTCCACCGGCAGCGGGCAGTGATGCCCCAGGTACGGGACGATCTTGCCCTCGTCGGCGATGACGACGAACTTTTTTGTGTTCTCGGCGACGACTTTTTCGCGCAAAAGCGCCCCGCCCAGGCCCTTGATGAGGTCGAGATTGGGATCGATCTCGTCGGCCCCGTCGACGGTGACGTCGCACGTGCCTCCCGTCGCCAGATCAACGACCGGCAGGCCGCCGGCGCGGGCGATCTCTTCGGACTTGATGCTCGTCGGCACGCCGCGGATATCCGTCAGCTTGCCCGATGCGACGGCTTTGCAAAGCAGTTCGATGAAAATGCTCGCCGTCGACCCGCTGCCGAGTCCGACGACCATCCCGCTCTTCACGTGTGCCAGCGCCGCCTCGGCGGCCCTTCTCTTAGGGTCCATGGCGGAGAAGGTAGTGAGTGTGACGCCGTTCGGCAATCGCGGGTGGACACGGTATGATCCCGGCACATGATCCGTCTGCTCAGGCAGCTTAAGATTTCGCTGGCGACCAAGTGTCAGCTTTTGTTCGGCGTGGCAGTGGTGCTTGTGATCTGCGCGGCGCTGTTTGTGCCGTGGCAGCGGATGGAGCAGCTCAGCGATCAGCCGAACGAATCCGCCGCGCGCATTCTCGCCGACCAGGCGGTTCGCCAGCACGTCGATCTCTACACCAGCGCCACCACCCGCCCGGTATTGCTGACGATCCGCGACGTCACCACCCGCCCGATCGAGGCCGACGAAAGTGCCTACCCGCGCCTGATCTCCCTCGATCACCCCAGCGGCGCGGATATCACGAACTTTGAGCTCCGATCGATCGAAGCCTTCAAGCGCGACCCGGACCGCCGTTTCCGGTCCAGCCTGTTGCGCTCGGGCAACCGATACCGCTATACGCAGCCGCTTTTTGCGCGTGGCAGTTGCCTGCAATGTCATCAGGCCGACACCTCCGCGACCACCCAGCCCGTCCCCGTCGCCGCCGACCGCACGCCGGCGACCATGCAGGCGTCTTCCCTCGCTGGCCCGCCGGTGCTGCTAGGCGTGGTGAGCGTCGATATCCCGTCGCAAACGTCAGGCCAGCAGCAACTGCTCAACCGCGTGCTCATGCTCATCGCCGGGCTGATCGCAGGCGCCTTGGCGGGTGTGACGCTCTACCTCATTATCACGCGCATCATCCTCCAGCCCGTCCGCGTCCTCCAGGAAACCGCCGAGAAAGTCTCCGCCGGCGACTTGAACATCCGCTCGCACATCAACTCCGGCGATGAGTTTCAGCAGCTTTCCGAAACGCTGAACCACATGCTCGCCAACCTCAAATCGTCGCAGGACAAACTGCGCGACGCGAACAAAAGCCTCGACACCCGCCTCGGACAATTGGCCGAGGCGAACGTGGCGCTGTTCGAGGCGAACAAGCTCAAGAGCGAGTTTATCGCCAGCGTCAGCCACGAGCTGCGCACGCCGCTGAACAGCATTCTGGGGTTCGCCGATTTGCTGAAAGATTCGCTCCCCACCGAAGCCAAGCAGGCCCGCTACATCCAGAACATCGTCAAAGGCGGCAACAACCTGCTCGACCTGATCAACGACCTGCTCGACCTCGCCAAGATCGAGGCCGGCAAGATGGAAGTGCGCGTGCAGCCGATCGTGCTGGGCGATCTGTTCGAGGGTCTGGTGAACCTGCTGAAACCCGTCAGCGAAGCCAAGAAGCTGACCATCGTCGATACCGTAAAGCCCGGCGTACCCATCCTGCAAACCGACGGGGCGCGCCTACAGCAGGTGCTTTACAACTTTCTCTCCAACGCGATCAAGTTCAGCCCCAAAGGCGACAAAATCGACCTGACGGCCGAGCCGTTCGGGGAGGGCAAAGTCCGCATCACCGTCGTCGATCGCGGCCCGGGCGTCGCGAAGGATAAGCAGCAGGTAATCTTCGAAAAATTCCGCCAGGCCGACCAGTCCCACACCCGCGAGCACGGCGGCACGGGCCTTGGCCTCGCGATCGCTCGGGAACTGACCACCCTGCTCGGCGGCACGATCGGCATGGATTCCGACCCCGGCGAAGGTGCCCGATTTTGGTGCATCCTCCCCGCCACCATCGAAGCAGGCGAGCGGACGGTGGGGCATATCAATCTGCTGTAGCGATCGGTCCTGCGATTGGCGGGTGGCATGTGGCGCGTGGCTTGTCGCAAATGAGCAGGCAACGACGTGTCACCTGCCACCAGCTACCTGCCAACGCTCTACGACAGAAACGACGCCGCGTTCGCGATCGTGGTTGCGAGGTTCAGGCGGACCTTCTCGACGATCGCCGGGTCCAGGCCAATCGCGCTGGGGAGTTCCGGGGCGATGAGCTGGTTCTGCGCCGTCAGCGGCAAGCCCTGCTTGGCCTGGCAGCAGAGCGTGTCGGCGATGTGGACGATGGTGACCAGCGTGCGCGTCCCGTCCGACAGCGCCTCCGGATTATGATGATGCCCTGCCACGAGCTGGCACGACAGCGGGAACTGCCATTTTTCCGACAACGCCTTGCCCAGAATCTGGTGGTCTACACCGACCGTCTCGATCTCGGCGTCGATGAAGTTCATGCCGCCCTTCGCCTTGTCAAACGCCGCCCGCAATTGCTCCGGCCAGGTCTGTAACGAGACAAGAATGCCGATATCGTGAATCATCCCCGCCAGGAACGCCTCGTCCGCCAGCGGCAACTTCGCCTGCTTGGCCAGTTCACGCGAAATCACCGCGACCGCGACGCAGTGCGTCCACAGATCGCGAGCGGTAAACCCATCGCACAGCTTCACGCCCCGGAACATCTGCCCCAGGCTGGCGGCGACCGCAATATTCTTCACCGCGTTCAGTCCCAGGAGCACGATCGCGCGCTCGACCGACGCGATCTGCCCCGGCAAGCCATAGAACGCAGAATTGACGACTTTAAGAATACGGGTAACCAGCGCCGGATCGTGCGACACGATCTTGTGCAGCTGCGCCGCGCTGCTCTTGGGATCTTCGACGGTCGCGATGATCCTGGAGGTGACTTCGGGGAGAGTGGCGATGGCGTTTAGTTTCGCCAGGGCGACCTTGACCAGTTCCTTCGGATCGTGTGCGGTGGCAGTTGACATAGTTACCCACTCTATCTATCGATCGTTGCCAAGCCCCACTTGACGCCCCAATCAGTACCGAATGAGCTTTCTTCGCAGCTTCTCATCTAAAACCACGTCCGACAATGTTCGCGCGATCCGTTCCCCCGCCTTCCCCCCGCCATAAACGTTACGGCCGGCAAACTTTGACGCGCTGGCGCGCCGGATCGCGCGCTCGATCGAGGACGCAGTCCAGCCCACGTCAATCACGTTCGCGCTCCGCTCGCGACCGAGCTGCCGATCTCCCACGTTCACTACCCGCGTCCCCAGGCTTGCCGCCTCGATGATGCCGGCGCTGCTGTTGCCGATCAGCACACGCGTACTGGCGAGCAAGCCGATGAATCGATCGCGCGGCACGTCCCGCACAATATCGATCCCGGCCGCGCCGTCGCACTCCGCGATCGCCTTTGCTACCCCGCGCCAGCCGGGGTCGTTGTTTGGATGGACGATCACGATCGACCCCTTTATCGCCGACCGCGTCGCCTTCAACAGCAACTTGGCGCGCCGATACTCCTGCACTTCGTCGGCCGATTCCGGATGAAACGCGACGACCGCATCCACCGGATCGTGCGGGTTCTCCCTCGCGATCGAGCGAATCCCGTCCACGCCCGGCGTGCCGACGCGGTGAATCCGAAACCGATCCTCCCCCATCCGAAATAGCCGCTCGTGGCTTAGCTTCGTCGCGCAAAAATGCAGATGCGCCAGCTTTGAAATCGCATGTCGCAGCGCATCATCCACCTGCCCCAGCGCCCGGTCTCCGCCGTGAACGTGCGCGACGACCCGCCCCGCCACGTGCGCCGCGCTCGCCGCCGCGAAGGGTTCGACACGGTCGCCGCAGACGAGGACGATGTCTGGGTCGAGCAACGCAAATACCCTCGCAAACGCCGCCGTCGCCCCGCCGACGATGGCGGCCAGATCGTCTTTATCCTTTGAATCGCCCCACGGAACCGTCGCATCGACCTTCCATCCGTCGCGCCTGATCTGATCGATCGTTCGCCCGTGCGCGCGGCTGAGGTGCATGCCGGTGACGACGAGTTGGAGATTCAGCCCCGCCTGCGCCTGGATCGCGCGCAACGTCGATTTCATCAACCCGAACTCGGCCCGCGTGCCGGTGACGTAGCAGACGCGTCTAACCACGAGCAGCCTTTCCGACCATCGACCCGGCCGGCATGTCCTGGCGAACCTTCATCCCCACGTGCGCCGCCAGCAGTTCCGGCGACACCCCGTCGCCCGGCCTTTGGGTCGTCAGATCGTTCAGCGTGAGCATCTCGCCCGCCCGCACGTCGCGCTTCAACACCAGCCCCTGCCGGCTAACCACTCGCACGTCCTTCTCGCAGTCCAGCACCACGCGCCCCGGCGATCCGAGCATGCGCTCGGCGATGCGGATCAGCCCGACGTACTCCTCAAACTGCTCGCCATCAAAACTCGCCGAATGATCCGGACCGGCTGCGGTCGTGTCATAGGTCAGATGTTTCTCGACGATTCGCGCCCCCGCGCTTACCGCCATTGCCCCAGCGAACAGCTGATCCGTGTGATCGGAGTAGCCCACCGGCACGCCGAACCGCGACAGGTCGCCGATCCACCGCAGGTTCGCCTCGTCGGCCGACGTCGGATAGCTGCTGATGCAGTGCAAGACCACGAGCGACGCGCATCGCGGCTTCAACCACCGGACCGCGCTGTCGATCTCCTCAGCAGTTGCAGCGCCGGTCGAGACGATCATCGGCAACCGCGTTTCGCACGCGTGATGCAGCAGCAGCGCATTGACGATATCCGGCGACGCGATCTTCAGCGCCGCCGCGCCCATCGCCACCACGCGCGGAACGTCCTCCGGCGAAAACGGCGTCGCGATCGTCATCAGCCCCCGCTTCGTCGCCTCGGCCGCGATGCGGGCCAGCGCCGCGTCGTCCAGTTCGTACTGCTTCAGCATCGCCACCGGGTCGCTCGCGTCGGTCCGGCCCACCTGGTACTCGGCGAACCGCGCCGACTTGTGCATCAACCGCTCGGCGACAAACACCTGCACTTTCACCGCATCCGCCCCGGCATCGGCGGCGACTCGAACCATATCCAGCGCACGCTCGACCGAGCCGTCGTGATTCACGCCGATCTCAGCGATCACCAGCACCCGCGAAGCTAGGTCAACCGGTCCGATCCTCACGCCGCCAACTCCTTCTGCTCACGCAGCACCGCCTCGGCCCAGTACAGATCGCGGCGATGATCGATCTCGATCGTCTCGCCCATCTCCGTCAGCACGCCACGCCGATCAATGCCGAACATCGCGTGCGGATCATCCGGGTGCGCCAGCCCGCGCTTCAACGATTCAATCGACATCACCACCGCCGCCCCGTCGTGCAGGTACACCGCCTCCAAATCCTGACGCCGATGGATCGACCCCGCGCGCAGGGGCTCGACGACGTCGCCGTTCAACTTGCTCATCCACGCCGGGTGCCACTTGCCGACCGGGCAGAAGGTCCGCACGCTGTCGCAGCGGGTCTGCGTCCAGTGGGCGATCGCGCGATCGATCACCCCCGCGCCCCGCACCGCGACATTTCCGTACAGGATCACCGCCGCGTCGGGCACAAATCCGCTCTGCTCCGCGTGCGCCGCCGCGTGCAGCATCACCGCCTGCACCGATGCCGAATCCGTACACAGCTCAGCCGGACGTTCCAGCACGTCAAAGCCCCGCTGCGACGCGATCCCCAGCACCGCCTGCGAATCGCTTGATACCACCGTGCGACTCAGCAGTCGCGACGTCGCGACGTGATCGAGCGTGTACTCGATCACCGGCCGGCCTAGCAGCCGCTGCGTGTGTTTGTCCGCCAGGCCTTTGCTGCCCGCCCGCGCCATTACCACGCCAAGAACATTGGGTCGTTGTTTCATGCTCGATGCCACTCCCTGCATTCGCCGCACAGCACCGGGAGCGATGTCCTGGAGCGGTGCAAGTCGCGAACCTCGCCCATCGCCTTTTGCCACACATCCGCAATCGAATCGACGCCGACTTTTCCGAGCGGAAACCGCGCCGCCGCGTCCTGCTCGCACATCACGATCGAGCCGTCGCTCAGAATCGTCAGTCGCGATTCGATCCTCGCGCACGCCCGCCTCAGCGGCGGCGTCATGTTCGCTGCCGAGCAGTCGGGGATCTGCCCGGCGAAGTCGCTCGGGCCCAGGATCACCGCGCTGCCGACCGCGCGAAGCCACGTGTCGTACCACTGCTCCATCTCGTCCAGATTGCTCGCCAGCTTCATGAAGGTCGGCGCGAGAATCGGTGTTCCGCGCCCGCCGGCCTGGCGGATCGCGAGCAGGCGCTTCACGTTGTCCACCGCCTTCGACAACGCATCCACGCCCATTACCTGCGCGTACGTGCCCGGCGTCATCGCGGGCAGGTGGATCGACACGACATCGACGTTCGCCCGCACGATCGCGTTGAGCTGCGCGTCATTAACGTCGATCAGATCCGTCTCAATACTCACCGCAGGCAAGTCGGCACAGCGGGTGAGGATGTCGACGAACGACGGGTGCAACAGCGGGTCGCCCGCGCCCGCCAGGCACAGGCGGACGCCGTCGTAGTGGATCAGTTCATCGACCAACTGATATGATAACTCAAGCGGCAGATCGCTTCGCGAAAGCGGCAGGTGCGAGCCGGGCGCGAATATCGGTTTGCTCGATCGCCGCGTGGTCAGTTCCAGCGTGATCTCTCGCGGAAACGCGCCAGCGCGGTCGATCCCCGCCAGCCGTCCGACGATGCCTTCGGCGCTGGTCGAGATCAGCGTTCCATTCAGCGGTTCGGCCGCCATCGACAGCCGGTTGATGTGCTGGGAAGAATCGAACAGAAACCGCTCGGTCGATCGCGAAATCGCCAGCGGCAAATCCACGCAGGCGTCGCTGGTGACCGGATCGAGCACGGGTGCCTCGGGCAGGTAATGCACCACCTTTCCCGGATGCGTGTTCCCATCCGCCAGTCGCTGCACCATCGATCGTTTGAGCAGCACACCCGCCAGCCCGGGGGGCGACTGCGTGAAGTAATAGTCCCGCGCCCCGCGCTCGGCGGCGTCGATCAGGCGATCGATGATGCCGGCGTCCACGAGCGCCGACGCCGGATCCACCAGCACCACCGCGTCCGCATCCGCCGTAACTTCCAGCACCGTCCCGGCGAGGTAGCCGCGGTCGTACGCGCACGTCGCCAGCAGCCCGCCGCGCCAGCCGTTCGACCATTTCTGCGCCGCAGTGATCGCCTCCAGCGCCGCCGCGGTGCGCCGCTCGCCGACGATCCGCACATTGACGTCAAACCCCGCCAGCGTCTCCGCCTGATCTTCCCATGCCGCGATCGTGATCGAATCCAGCCGCTTCGCCCGCTTGAGCCGCCGGACCGTCCACGCCAGCACCGGCTCAGCGCGGAACGGCCGGATCGCGCTGTGCGCGGTGGCGGATTCGTGAAGCATCGAGAGCAGTGCGATCGTCTTCAAAACGCACCTCCGCGCGACACGCCGGGTGCCACGGCTTGGCAATCCAAGCCGTGGTTCGCTTCCGAGCCTTCCACGGCTTGGGGTATCAAGCCGTGGCGCCCACCAGATTGCAGCGCACTCGAGTTCATACCGCACGCTCCCGGAACTGCTGGGTGATGTCGATGCACTTACGCATCAGCGCTGCAAACTCACCGGCCGCGCGGATCATGTGCTGGACGTTGGCGATATCGCGATCGATCTGTCGCCGCTGCTTCTCCACCCCATCAATCCCCGCCGCCGCGATGCGCTTGTCGGCGGCGTAGCGGTCGAGTTCGCTTTGCTGCGTCAACTGCGTGACCAGGTCGTAGGTCGCGCCGCAATCGTTCATGCGCGACCGAAGCGGATCGATCTGCGCGATGAGCTGGTTCACGCGCGGCTGGTCTTCGAGCGAATCGCGGATCGACCGCAGGAGCGGGTGCGTGAGCGCGCTGATTTCCTGCACCTGCTCGGCCTCGTGCAGGCGATTCTGTAGCGATTGCTCCGCCTCCGCCAGCTTCGACCAATCCAGCCCCGCGTGCGCCGGGATCGTCTGCTGCATCGGCTCGCGACAGTACTGATCCAGCGCGTCGCGCAGAGACATCGGCGTTGTGCCGCGTTTGGCGACGCCGCCTTCGGTGGCGTCGATGATCGTTCGCGTTGTCTGCGAAAAATCCCTTTCGAACTGCTGCAAGTACGTGAACAGCCGCTCCTCGGTGTACGTCGGCCGGCCGAGATAGTCGGGGACTTTGCGGAGGATGGCGCGGTCGCGAACGATGCGTTGCCACTGCATCATCTCCACGCTGTTGTAACGCGACAGCTCCGGCCGCCACATGTCGTCGTAGCTCGTGCCCGGCGTATACGCCAAACCTTCACTAAACCCCAAATCCTGCCCGACGAAAATGATCGGATTGCACCCCAAATGCTCGGCCACGTAGTACGCCAGATGCGCCACCGTCGCGCCGGCGGGCAGGGTTGCGCGGGACAGCTTCATCTCCTTCAGCAGCGACTCGATGAACGGATTACCCAGGAGCGACAGCGGACCCGGGTTGAGATCGAAGATCTTCGGCGTCGCCTTCGGCTCGGCCACCAGTTCCGTCCGCACGTGCCTCGGCACGTGCTGGAAGAACTGCGTGCAGATGTCGTGATAATCCAGCGACGTGACGAAGTTCGGCTCGACGCCGATATCCAGCATCTGCTGAAACGCCGTCTGCACCGAAATGATCACCGCCTTGCCAACCGCCTCGGGCAGCAGGTGCTTGTTCTTCCGCAGGCTCGGCCCGGCGGCGACGATGATCGCGGGCACGCCGACCATCGCGTTTTTCAGCCGCGCCACGCCCGGAGACGCCACGTACCAGGGGATGTTCTGCGCCAGGTTTTCGCACGTGCGTTTGCTGTTGACCAGCAGCGTATTGATCGTCGTTTTTCCGAACGCCAGGAACTCTTCCACCAGCCCCCGCGCGGCAGCGAAGTGATCGGGATGGAGTTGCAGGCTCGGCGCGTGTTCGATGATCTCATGCCCCATCGACATGGCAGCAAGTTGCGGCATCCAGTCAGCAAAGAGCGGGCCCTTGTCCAGATGGGTAACCAGGCGCACCTTGCGATCGAGGATGGCCTGTGAAAAGTCGCAATGAACGATCGCGGAGCGGAGCACGCGCAGATCCGGCTCAAACACCCAGACGCTGGCCTCGGGGTATTTCTCGCGGATGGCAGCAACGTGATAGCCCAGCCCTATGCCCAGCACGAACACCACATGCCGCTCTGCCGGCAGACGGGCGATCAGGCGGGCGGCTTCTTCGGGCGGGTTGTACTTCGAGTGCAGCAGGATCGACCTGCCTGCGGCCGCGACGGATGCGGTGAAATGCCCGGATTGGGTGGGCAGAAGCGGCAGCAGCTCGGCGTCGTCGAGCGCATCAAGCTGCGCCGCCAACGCCGGATCGGTCGCCCAGATCGCGGCGAGATTCTCCACCAGCAGGTCGAGCGCTGGATCAGCGGCGAGAGTGGCGTGGGCGGCGGTTGCGATCATGGGGCGCGCGTGCTAGCGTGCGAACTTCCGTGTTCGCCTTCACGTACTTATCGGACGTGTGAATCGATCGGCGTGAATTAATCTGCCCCCCCCGCCGCGGAAGGACCTTCGATGCCGGAATTCTTCGCCAGCCCGCCTTGGTACCTGCCCACCACCTTTGCCGCCATTGCGGTGGTGCTGCTCATGCAGGGGAACAACCGGCAGGAGAAGCGCCTCAAGACCGCCGGCCTGGTGTCGGCCATCATCGCGGTGCTGCTTTACTCGGTCGGATACGTGTTCGAATCAGGATTCGAGAAGGCGACCCGCAAGACCGAAGAACTCGCCGCCGCGGTGGATAAGCGGGACTGGGCGGCGTTCAAGTTGCTGCTTGACCCACAGGTGCGCTTCTTCACCTACAACGGTAAAGACGAGTTCGCGGTCGGCGCGGAACAAAGTGCCGAGAAGGTGGGCGTGAAGAACATCTCCGTCTCGATCGGCGAGATCACGGATGTGCCCGGCGGGTACGTCGTCGATTTCAGCGCCACCGCCGACATCGACGCGGTCGGGCGCCGAATGCCGACCAACTGGCGATTCCACTGGGGCAAGCCCGACTTCCTGCTCTACCGCATCGACTACGTCGCCAATCCACAGTTCGGCGAAGACGCCGTCTTCTCCCGGCTCGCCCCGCCGAAATAACTCATCCGGGCAGGATCACTGCCCGCCCGACGGGGAGGTCGATGCGTCTGGCGTCGATCATCGCGTGCTGCGCGGATTCGCTCACGTTCAACGCGATCAGGTGCGCGTTGCCCCGTACGTCCAGCACGCGCACCGCCCGCACGTCGTCGTTCCCTGCATCCACCTTCGGCTCCGGATTCGCCGCCGCCAGTTTTCTTGCGCCCTCGGCATCGAGCGACGCCGACACCAGCCATGCGCAGTCCAGCAGCACGCTGTTCGCCTCGGCAAACCAAGGCCCGTTGGTTCGGTAGGCCGTGCAGAGCTGGTCGACCGTCATAGATGGCACTGACCCGCCTCGCTGGTTCGCGGAACGATCGAGCGTGAGCGTGTTCGAGCCGTAAAGCGTCACCGCACTCAGTCTGCCATCGATCGTTACCCAGTTCGACTGTAGATCAGTCGCGGTCGTGACCAGCCTCGAATTCAAAGGCCAATCACGAACGGCGGTGTGGACGTGACGCTGGTGGTCGTTCATCGCGCCGTTGGCGATATTCAGTAGCATTCCCTTGACCGCTGACACGATCGCCCGGTACGGCCCGATCCGGCAAACCTGGATGCCGACTACCGTGTGGTCATCCGGCAACGCCACGAACGCCAAATAGTGCCGCGCCGCTTCTGCCCGCTGCCACCCCTCGGCAAACGCGATCTTCGATCCTTCGACGAAACTTCCGCTGGCAAGGAACCCTCCATCAAACGACTCGACATGGTGCTGACCTTTCGCCCGTCGATAGACGCCGGGGTTACTCCATAACGGATGGGGATGATGGGCAAACGTGACTTCGCCAGTCAGGTTCTGGTCCCACTCCGCCATGTTCCCCGCTTGCGGCGGCAGGCAAAGCCCCTGCGGCGACGCGAATGCCCGCCAGGAAAACGACGCAAACCGCGTCGGCGACCGGTGCAGCACGGCGCCGTGTTCGGTATCGATCCAGATCGTCTCGCGCGCTTCGGGCACCGGTTTGGCGCCCGAATTCACCAGCGGCGCGTACGCCAGCGCCATGCTCAGCGCAGATGCGCGATCTCCTTCAAGGCGGACGTAGTAATACGGATTCACGCGCGACAGTTTCTCCATCCGCTTGCCGTAGAAACTGCCGTCGCCGTTCTGTTTCGCCTCGGATTCGTAGATGGCGAGAATGCCGTCCAGCAGCGGTTTGGCGTTCGTCTCCCCCAAATGGTCGGCCGCGTAGAGCAGCGAGGGGACGAGGTATTCCTGGCAATACGCGTAGCGCACGCGCGAGTCCCCACCGATCCGCGCCAGCCTGCCGTCGCTGAAAATCAGCGAACGCAGCACCGCCCACAAATCCTTCTGGTGCAGATGCAGCAGCTCCGGCGTCGGCAACTTCGCCAGCTTGTGATCGAAATGAAGGATCGCGGCGTTGCTCACGCAGATGACCATGTACCCGACATTGAGATAGCCGTGATGGTCCAGCGCGTAGCTGTCGAAGAAGCTGGCGCCGACGTGCCGATCACGCAGCGGCTTGCCATCGTAGACCGTCCCGTCCGTCGCATCCGCAGCGATGGAAACGCCGTTGGCGAGGAACTTCAGCGACTGCTCGCGCCATTGTGCCACGTGCGGATGATCCGGAAACAGCGTCACGCCCCGCCAGAGCAAGCTGCCGTTCCAGAGGTTCGATTCCGGGTCGTTCTTGCCCGATTCATTCCACCGATCCGCCTGAATGCCCTTGTGCCCGCCGCGCTCATAAAGGGTGGCGAGCCAGTCGCATTCGCTCTCCAGCACCTGCCGCAATCGCGCGTTGTCCGCATCCGTAAAATGCGGCCGCAGTGCGTCGACGCCGTGCATCATGCGTTCCACGCCCAGCGCGCTGATCCACGTGTGCCCCCACTTCGCGCCGTCCGTACACGTGATCGAACCCGACACGTGCGACGCCAGCGAGTAACGCAGCGCACTCATCGCCCGTGCCAACGCCCAGTCACGTTCGGATTGTTTCAGCGACGGCTCGTGCGCCAGCATCGCCATGACGGCGACGTATTTCTGATTGGTCTGCACGCCCCACGCGTCGTACCCCGTCCCAAAACACCCGACGCCCGGCGACCCCGGCAG
>JBBQQZ010000040.1:0-16498 GCA_038215325.1 Tepidisphaerales bacterium
ATGTAGCGCGCTACATTCGCAAGCACGCGGCGGTGCATACTCCGCAATTTCATAACATCTCCACCGGCCGCGCGTTTGTGTCCCAAATGTAGCATGCTACATTCGCGCTACATCGTCCCGCCGAACCCGCTTCGATCCTAACCCTCCGCCCTGCCATCGCTTGCGGCCGTGCCGCTCTCAAACGCCCCCGAGCCGCCGTTGCGCGCGTGCTACATTTGCTACATTTTCCGCCGTCCATATGTCCTCTCCTCGTCCCGCATAACGGGCGCGCAAACACAGACCCCCCGCGGAGCACGCGCCGCGGCGTTGTCGGTTTTGTCGGCACGATGTTGTCCTCTACACAGACCGCCGCGCTGCGCGTTTGTCACGACAATCGCGCAGCGCCGAGCAAAAAAAGTCTTCCAAAATCCGCGCTTGCGGCATCAGCGAAAGTGATTTCATTCGCGCGAGCCCCACGTGATAACTTGCCGCAGACGGATTCCCTCATTGATATCTCCCGTCCCGTGAACCACATTCTGAATGAATCGGGGAACAGCGGATGATGCCGAGCGAAAGTAGGGTGCGTTTCCAACGCACCGTTCGCACGTGTCGCGCGACGGCGGTGCGTCAAAGACGCACCCTACCGAATCTAAGGATTCACCGGGTATTCGATCGCGCGTGATGACGCACGACGAACCGGGTAGGGGACGCTATTGCGTGGCGAAATCTGCGGCACGCAATAGCGTGCCCAACGAAACTATGCTTCGCCCCTCCGCAACTTCGCGTTTAACTCTTGTGACCATAGGGGGTTAAGCGACTTCGTCGCCGGGCGGTACTCGGCGAAGGTTTCACGAACCGACCCTGGCAGTCTCCGATGCCTGCGTGGGTTTGGGTCTGCTTCGATGCGCGGTTCGACTTCAACCGGCTCGCGTCGCACGATGAGAAGGTGAGGTGGGATAGCCGTTACTGGTCTTTTCCAGCGCCTCCGATGCGACCCGACAGGCTGCCGACGATCGCGACCAGCTCGTTGCCGTCGATCGGCTTGGAAAGATGAACGTTGAAGCCCGCATGCATCGCGCGAGTTCGGTCTTCGGCGCGTGCGAATGCAGTCAGTGCGACAGCGGGCGTGCGTGCCCCTTGATCTTTTGGGAGCGACCGGACCGTCCTTATGAAGTCGTACCCATCCGCACCTGGCATTCCGATGTCGCTGATGATGACATGGGGTCGATGTTGCGTAATCAACTCCAGACCTTCTGCGGCCGATCCGGCGGCTATGACGGTTGCTTCGCAGCTTTCAAGGAATCGCTTTACCAAATCGCGTGCGTCCGGCTCGTCGTCAACGACAAGCACGGCCACTCCTTTGAGCGACACCGCGTCGCACAAATTACGATGTTCGCGAGGCTGAGCGGGATGCTCCGGGGAGGATTTAGGGTGACTTTCGGGTTCGGCGTGTAAGACCAGCACGGGGAGGGTAATGATAAAGGTAGATCCTTGTCCTTCGCCCGGGCTCTTCGCTCTGACGAAGCCGCCGTGAAGTTCCGCCAATTGCTTGACAATCGAAAGGCCCAATCCCAATCCCCCGTGTCGGCGGGTGGTCGATTCATCCGCCTGACGGAATCGGTCGAACACATGAGGCAGGAATTCCGGCTTGATGCCCTCGCCCGTGTCGCTGATCGAGATTTCAACGTGGGAATTGACGCGTTCAAGAAATACCTGGATGCGGCCCCCCTTCGGCGTGAACTTAATGGCATTGGATAACAGGTTCCACACTACTTGCTGGAGCCGGCTGGGATCTCCCTTGACCGGGTTCGTCATCCGGTCAAGCGTTGGCTGCAAACGAATGGCCTTGGCGTCCGCCGATGGCTGCACCGCCTGGATCGCGGCCTCGATAACTGTTGCGAGGTCAACCATCTGCACGTCAAGCCGTATTTTGCCTGAAATGATGCGGCTCATATCGAGCAGGTCTTCGATGAGTTGCGTTTGCGCTCGGGCATTGCGCTCGATAACGGCAAGCCCCTGGTCGATCGACTCTGCGTCTCTATCCATGCGTAGTATCTGCGACCAGCCCATAATCGCATTCAGCGGCGTGCGCAGCTCATGCGACAACGTCGCGAGAAAATCGTCCTTCATCCGGCTATTTGTCTCCGCATTAAGGCGCGCCGCTTTTTCGCTCTCGAACAGCTCGTCCCGCTGCTGCTGAATTTTTTTCCGCTCCATGATCTCGTGGGACAAGGCCTCGATCTTCTGATTGAGAAGCACGAACTGATCGGTGGATTCCGCTTTCGGCCGGCAGCGAATAAAGAGCAGCGCGGATTCGCCGGGCGTTGCAGGGATGAGAACGGTCCCATCGCAACGCATGTCAATGGGCGGACCGTTCAGACGCTTCCAGTTGAACGCTCCCGGCAGGAGGTCCCGGCTACGGGAGCAGAGGCGCAGGTACTCCGCCAGATGCACCGCCCCTTCGGCCACAAAGTCGGCCAGTGGCTTGCCCGCCAGCGACGCGGACGCCACGCCAATGAGTTCCCCCGCCGCAGAATTGGCGTTCAGAATTTCGCCGCTCCCTCTGACCAGCATCGATGGCTCGGGAAGCACGTGCAAGAACTGTAAAAGCGCCTCGTCCATCAGCGGCTACCCCTTCACATATTCACGACCCTGTGCCGCCTTCGACTCATCGTTTTGCTTGATGTAGACGGTAACGCGGCATCCGGGTGCGCCCATCGCGATCGTCTCGTTCAGTTCGACCTTGGCGTACCCGAGGTTTTCCGCGGCAATGCTTCCAAAAACGTTGGAAGTCATCATGCATAGTGCAGGACGGCCAAGCACCTTCTCCCCGAAAGGGCACGCGCGATTTCCGAATACGATCTTCTCGTCGGTTTCCTCGATGATGTAGAAATCGCCCTGGATGCGCCTTTTAAGATCAACCAGAACGTCGGCGACCTCTTCGCGTGTCAAATTGGACACACCCAGCGCCTCGCGATACTGGCCATTGATTGCGTCGCCCACCTTCTGCCCGACGACGCTGATAAATCCGGACGCCTCTTTGACGCCGACGACGTCCTGGAGTGTGCCAGAAAGTTCACGAATCAGAGTGCGCAAAAACACGTCGCGTTCCAAAGGTACCGATAGAATGGACAAGTCTTTTCGTTGCGGCATTTGCATGTCTCCGGAGCAGTCTAGGTCAGGCAAAAGCGTTAGACCACATCGGGATCCAAAACTTAGGTAGCGGCCAAAAGGACAATTCAGTCCTCTGAACAAGATCCGATACTGCGCGAACTTTCATCTGAAGTACGCCGAAGGATCCTGTCGGCGGCAAGAACGCCCACGAATTGCGTAATCGAGTAGATGCTTCGGCGTACCTCGGCATGACGTTCTGGAACTCACAGGGTTATTCAGAGGCCTCATTTACCATTTCGGGCGCCAAAAAGCATCGCCAAGATTGAATGTCAACTTTTCTGCCCGCTGCGAATCGTGGGGAAAGCCCACCATGATGAATGCTGTGATACTCGCGGATGATTTTGGTCGCCTTTCGCGTGGACGAAACGTCCGGCACCGCTGACGATCGACTGGCTTCGCAACTTCGCGTTTAACTCATCCGATGATAATAGGTTGCGCGATCTCATCACCCTCTGCCGCGAGTACGCGGGAGTGGGGGGTCAGACCCTGTCGCGTGAAGCAACTCCCCGGCCACGCTATACTTACGCCAGATGCCGACCCCCCAGCGTATTCTTGTCGTACAGCCCACCTGGGTCGGCGATGCCGTAATGGCGACGCCTGCATTGCGGGCGATTCGTGGGTTTTATCCCAACGCCCACATCAGCTACCTGCTGAAGCGGTACGTCAAGCCGATCTACACCGGCATGCCCTGGGCGGACCGGCTGATCAGCTATCGCACGGGGAAGACGAACAAAAAGGCCGGCAACGCTCAGTTCATCGGATTGATCGGGCGCCTGCGCAAGGGCAAGTTCGACATGGCGATCCTGCTGCCCGGGTCATTCAAGGCGGCGTTGATCTGCAAGATGGCGGGGATCGACCGCATCGTCGGCTACGACCGCGACGGCCGCGGGTTTCTGCTGACGGACAAGCTGCTACCCCACCGCGAAGGGGGCAAGTTTGTCCCCACGCCGATCCTCAAATACTACCTCGGGCTGGCGCACTACCTCGGTTCGACCGAGCGCGATCTGTCGATGCAGTTGTTCGTCACGCCGAGCGAGAAGCGCGAGGCCGACGAAATCCTCACCCGTGCCGGCGTCACCGAGCAGCGGCCTTTGATCATGCTGAATCCGGGGGCGCAGTACGGTTCGAGCAAATGCTGGCCGCCGGAGTATTTTGCGGTGCTGGCGGATCGGCTGATCGACGAGCTGGGCGCGCAGGTCATGATCAGCAGCGCTCCCAAGGAGCGCAAGATCGTCGATGAGATCACCCGCCGGATGACCCACGCCCCGATCGACCTCGCCAAGGCCGGTTTGTCGCTGGGAGCTTTGAAAGAGATCGTGAGGCAATCCGACCTGCTGATCACGAACGACACCGGCCCGCGCCACATCGCCGCCGCGTTCGGCGTGCCGGTCGTCGCGATTTTCGGGCCCACCCACCCCGAGTGGACCGAAATCTACTACGCCAGGGAACGCATCGTCTCCGTCCCCGTCCACTGCGGGCCTTGCCAACTCAAAGTCTGCCCCCTCGACCACCGCTGCCTGACCCGCGTCACTCCGCCGATGATCTTCGACACCGCGATGCAGCTTCTGCCAGTTCCATTAAACGCGAAGAGGCGAAGTAGCGAAGAAGACACGAGCTTCACGCACTAGCGCCCCCTTGAATACCGCCTCGTCGGCTTGGTTCAGCGAGCGGCGGCGGGGCGACGAAAAAGCCCACGCCAGGCATGGCGTGGGCTTTCTCGTTACTGTGGCAGACGACCGGCTTACACCGAAGCCAGATCATAAATCTGCGAAAACTTCTTGCCTTCGCGGCCCTTGTGCGCGCCTTTGTGGTACGCGTAGCCCGCGATGAGCGGGACCGCGATGGTGGCTTCGGAGAAGACCATCTGTTCATAGACGAGGTCAACCTTGCCCCAGCTCGATGCTTCCTTGAGCGTCGAGCTGCTGAGCGCCCCGTCGCGCACGTCGGCGACGGTGACCTGCACGGCGTACTTGTGCATCGGGGCGTCCATGCCGAGCGTTTCGGCGCACACCACGATGTCCTGCGTGAAGTTCTTCGGCACGCCGCCGCCGATCATGAAGATGCCGGTTTCGGGATTCTTCATCTTGATTTGCGTCAGTTCGTAGAAGTCCTTCCCGCCGTCCCAGCTCATGTGGGGCTGGTCGCCTTTGGCGACGGCGTGCGTCACCAGGCCGAAGCCGGCGGAACAGTCGTTGAACGCCGGGGCGAAGATCGGCACGTCGCGCTTCCAGCATTCGTAGATGATCGATTCGTCACACTTCGGGCCGCCGTTCTTGTCGAGGTATTCGCCCATCGCCTTGAAGATTTCGCGGCTGCTGTACGGGCGCGGCTCAAGCTCGTCGAAGATGAGCTTGGTCGTCTCGTCACACAGGCGGAGTTCGTCTTCGTCGATGAACGTGTCGTAGATGCGGTCGATGGCGTGCTCGCGCAGTTCGCCGTCGAACATGCCGGACTTGTACTTGTCCTCGGCGACCCAGTGGCGGTAACCCAGGGCTTCAAAGAAATCCTGGTCAACCAGGTTCGCACCCGTGCTGACGACGGCGTCAACCATGTTGTTCTTGATCAGATCGACGACGACCTTCTTCAGCCCGGCGCTGACGAGTGAGCCGGCGAGCGTGAGGATGATCGCGCATTCCTTGTCGCGAACGTTGCGTTCGTAAATCTCGGCGGCGCGGTACAGGTCGCGGCCGGAGAAGGCCATGTGCTGCATCGAATCGACCAGCGGAACAATCCCGCTCAGCTTGGTGATGTCGATGTGCTGGACGACATTCTTCTTGTACTGTTCCTTGCCCTCATGGGCGGCGGTTGCCTTGAACGTCTTGTGGGTGAACTCGGACATTGCTGACCTCCAAAATCTGTGAACCGCGAAGTCGCGACGACGCGAAGGAAAACGCGAAGAATACGTCTGGATCATTGGGCGTGCGCTAACGACGATCCATCGGCAACTTCTTTTTTGGTCGTTTTTCTTAGCGTCTGCCTTCGCGTTATCGCGTCTTCGCGGTTCACGAAAAGCCCGTGGGGTACAAAATACCCACCAGGTTGGCCGCTACGGTCTCGCGTGAACATCACGTCTGACCGCCATCGCAGACCCGGTGGCTTTTGCAGGGGAAGGATTATGCAGTTTCTGAATCGTGAAGCAAGAAAAATCGTGTTTTGCGGCTAGCGCATGTGCGATGCCGCTGATTTGGACGTTACCGACAGTCACGCCTGAATCCCGTTTCGCCATTGCACGGCTTCTTCCGTCGCGATGCGGGCGAGTTTGGTGGCGATCAGCCCGTCCTGCGCCGTCGGCATGTTGCCGGGTGTGCCCATGCGGATCGCTTTTTCGAGTTCGACGTACATGCCGTGGAAGTTTTTTTCCTCGGCCCAGGTCAGTTTCTGGGTGCCGGCTTTGTTGACGCACTCGAAGTAGCGTTGCTGGCGGTTGTAGCGGATGAGGCCTTCGGTGCCGATGAGTTCGTACCAGAAATCGCTGCGGGGCTCTTTGCTGGTGTGGCCGTAGGTGTAGCTGATTTCGACCTGCGTGTGACAGCCGTCGGCGTGGTCGGCGTGGAGGTAGAGATGGTCGGGGGGAACGTAGTTCTCGGTTTCGACCCACGCGCCGAGTCCGGTGACGCGCGAGACTTCGCTGCCGGTCCACCAGCGGGCGAGGTCAATCTGGTGGACGCCGCAATCGACCATCGGCCCGCCTTCGAGCATTCGGCCGTGACGACGTTCGTACAGGCCCTGGGCGGGATCGCGATGTTTGTACTTGCCGTGGCAATCCCAGACATACGCCAGCCGCAGGCTGCGGACATCGCCGATCGCTCGTTCCCGGACCAGACGATGGATGTCCATCGCCACCGGCGAAAAGCGGTAGGTGAAACCGACGTACAGCGCCAGGTTCGCCTGCTGCATGGTGGTGATCATCTGCTGTGCTTCGTCTTCGGTCATCGCCAGGGGCTTTTCGCACAGCGCCGGCTTGCGGTATTTGGCGGCAGCCATCACGTGCGCGAAATGCGCGGGCGCGGGGGAGGTGATGACCACGACGTCGAGGCCGGATTGGAAGAACAGGTCGATGTCGGTGAACGTTCGCGCAACGTCGAATCGCTCGCGTGTTTCGATGAGGCGAGCCGGATCGGTGTCGAGAACGGCGTGGAGGGAGAGGCCGGGCGTCGCCACGATGGCAGGCAGGTGGCCGTACGACGCCACGGCACCGCATCCGATAAGTCCCACTCGAATCATGCCCCGAATTATCGCCCACGGCCGGCTCGTGGCAAGCTGATCCGCTTAATCCGGCTGGAAAAGCCAGTGGCTGATAAAGCAGCGACAGATGAATCTGATTTCATGGTCAGCGACCTCATTTGAATGCCGATTCTGTCGATGTCGTAATCAGGAGATTGACTATGCAAGGTATTCGAATCGGCGAGATTTTGATTGAACAGGGCATTCTGAGCGAGCGTCAGGTGCGTCACATTCTACAGGTGCAGCGGTCGGTGAACCGGCCGTTCGGGGATCTGGCGGAACGGTTGTACGAGGTGGATGCCTGCGCCGTTGAGGACGCGTGGGTGGAGCAGTACGTCCGCGTGGCGGGCGTGGTTGATTTGCAGGAAGTCGAGACCGATAAGCAGTGTCTGCGGCTGATCAATCGGAGGCAGGCGTGGCAGTTCCACGCGGCACCCATCCGCCGCGAAAATGAACACCTCGGCGTCGCGACAACCGCAGAGGGTCTGGTCCGCGCGGTGAATTTCTCGACGCGTAAGTTCGACGAACCCGTCTACTTCGTGATCGCGGAGAAGAACCAGCTTCGCGAGTTTCTGATGAAGCACTACCCGGTGCCGCAGTTCATCGCGGAGTTTGCGGAGACGTTCTAGTTTCTGAACGGTTGATGAACGCCAAGGAGCCAAGAGCGCCAAGGAGACAGAAAAATGGCTTGTAACCCATCTCTTCTGCCTTCTTGGCTCCTCGGCCCCTTGGCGTTCATTCGTTCTTGATCATTACCACCGCGATCGGATCTTCGTACGCCACGGCCCAGCCGAGCGATTCGAGGGAGTCGCGGAAGGCGCTTCGCTTCGCGGGGATGATCGCGGCGTCGGCGTCGTAGGATGAGAGCAGGGCGCGCTGGTCGTCCTTCGTCTGGAAGAACGCGCGTCGCCAGAAGTCCGGCGGGTACAACTGCGTGCGGCCATCAAGGAAAACCTGCCAGTCCGCGCCCAGTCGCCAGGCGAGATAGCCGCCCCAGTCAAACTCGTTCAAGACGCGGTGATGCTCGGCGTGTACATGCTCCAGCACAAACGCTGCGGCGGCGGTGGGGTAGCCGGGGACGTCGGGGGTGTGGCGGTTCAGCCAGGCGTCGAATGTCATCGGCGATCGCGGGAACTGTGTCGCGATGTTGATCAGCCCGATCACCAGCACCGCCGCGATCGCGATCTGAATCGGCTTCTTGCGGAGCGCCGTGCCTTTCATTGGCGGCAGCGAGCGGGCGAAGATCGGCATGACGATCAGCGCAAAGACCGGCGCGAATCGCCCGAGCCGGGCGAGCACGACGAAGCCGAAGATCAGCAGCATCCAGTCGCTGGCCCGCAGATGGCGGCGATTGCGGATCGCAAACAGCACGATGAGGCCGACAATCGCCAGCGACACCTTCCCGCCGACACCTTCGTAGAACGGGCGCATCTCGCGGATGAATGTCGCGGCGACCATCGGGTCAACCGCGTTGTAGCGCATGCTCGTTTCGATCATCCCCGGCAACATCGGCGTGCAGCACGCGGCGAGAAAAGTCAGCACCGACAGCAGAAACATCCGCTTGAATCGCGGCCGTTCTTCGGAGAACGATCCGATCGCGACGATCATCGTCAGGCAGAGCGCGAACGCCGAGTAGATGTGCAGGTTGGTAATCAAGACCACGAGCATCGGGACGATCCACACGGCGCGCGATCGATGCCGCATCGCGCGATCGCGGTAGAGCAGGTAGATCACGATGCTCAATAGCGCCAGCGCGAACGTGACCGGCCGGAAGCTGATGAAGGCGAGCGTGAAGTAAGCGGCGATGGCGGTGGCGAGGACGGTGGTCAGATCTGCCGGGTGCCACGGCTTGGTGCTCCTAGCCGTGGAAGGCTCGGGATCGCTGTATGTCGATGGCCAGCCACTGCTTAGTGTACCAACCCGTGGCACCCGGCATGTTAGGGCTGTCATGCAGACGATCGTCGCGGTACAGAGCGCGGTCAGCAGGATGGTCGCGCGGTAGCCGCCGGCGTCCCAGGTCCACTTCATGACCAACTCGGCGAGCCAGGAGTAGGGCGTCCACGGGGTTTTGTCGCTGGCGAAAGAGAGCGTATCGACCAGCGGGCCTACGCCGTCGCGGGTCATTTGATCGGCAACGCGCAGGTGCCAGAAGGCGTCCGGGTCCATGGTGTCGGCGAGTACGACCTTCCCTGCCGCCACCAACGCGATCAGGCCGATCAGCAGCCAGGCCCCACGCGAACTAGATCTCGATTCATCCACGCTATTCTTATCGGCCTGTCGCGCTACAATCGCACACTCTGATGGCAGACGAATCCGCAACCCATGTTTTCAAGCGTCTGACCCGCATGTTGAGACCGGAATGGCGGTCGATCGGTTGGGGGCTGTTGCTGCTGATCGTATCCATGCCCGGCGAGCTGTTTCCGGCGTTCGCGTGGATGTACGTGGTCGATGGCATCATCCTCCAGAATCCCGAAGAAGCATTCGCCGTCCGCATCATGCACCAGATCGTCTCTTTCGGCGGTGCGATCGAAGGCCCGTACCACCTGCTGATGGCGACATTGGTATGGATGCTGGGCGTCTACGTCGTCTTCGAGGCGATGGAGACGATCAGCAGCAACATCATGCAGCGCGTGGCAGAGCGGTTCATCCGCGATCTGCGGCAGCGCGTGTACCACAAACTTCAGACCCAGTCGCTTGCGTACCTGCACCGCCAGAAAACCGGCGATCTGATGAGCCGCGCGCTCTCCGACGTCGACGAACTCCGCTCGTTCATCACCGGCGGGATCGATGTCATCATCGGCGAAGGGCTGCTTTGGATCGCGACCGTGGTCATCGTCATGATGCTGGACTGGCGCGTCGCCAGCGTGTCGCTGGCGCCGCTGCTGGTGGTGTATGTGCTGCTGCGCGTCTTCAATGCCAAGGTGCAGCCGATCTACACGTCGGCGCGCCAGGCAGCGGGGAAGGTGTCGGGCCGGTTGCAGGAGAACCTGAGCGGCGTGATCGTCATCAAGATCTTCGGCCGGGAGAAACAGGAGGCCGGGCGGTTTCGTGATGCGACCGAAGAGAACTACCAGCAACAGGTCAAGGCGATCAACGCCCGCACGATCTACTTCCCGTTCGCGCGGGCGGTGGGTTTTCTGAGCAACATTTTCATGATCGGCGTCGGCGGGTGGTCGATCCTGTCGGGCGGATCGTTCACACTGGGCAAGCTGATCGCGTTCCGTGCGTACTGGTACCGATTGTTCGGTCCGGTCCAGACGCTGGCGCGCGTGAACGACATGGTCCAACGCGCGATCGCATCCTGCCGGCGGATTTTTGAAGTGCTGGATGCACCGGATGAGCTGCCGGATGCCGCGGATGCCGTGAAGGTGGATGCAATCAGTGGCGCGATGGCATTGAACAGCGTCAGCTTTGCCTACAGTAGCACGGGCGTCCCGCCCGTGAAGGCAAGCCACGGGCGGGACGCCCGTGCTACTGTGTTGAGAAACGTCACGATCAACGTGCCGCCGGGCAAGACGGTCGCGCTGGTCGGGCCTAGCGGGTCGGGAAAGACGACGATTCTTAGCCTGCTCCTGCGGTTCTATGATCCCGTCGAAGGCGTCGTCACGCTCGACGGACATGATCTGCGTCACCTCGCTCGAGACAGCTTCCGCAAGCACGTCGCGCTGGTGCAGCAGGAGACGTTTTTGTTCAACGAATCGATCCTCGACAACATCCGCTACGGCCATGGCGAGGCGACGATGGAGCAGGTGATCGCCGCGACCAAAGCCGCCAACGCGCACGGGTTCATCTCCAGGCTTCCCGACGGCTACGACACGTTCGTCGGCGAGCGCGGCGTGCGGCTTTCGGGCGGACAGAAGCAGCGGATTTCCATCGCGCGGGCGTTCCTGGCCAATCCGCGCATCCTGCTGCTGGATGAGCCGACCAGCAGCGTCGAACCCGATTCCGAGGCCGCGATCATCGCCGCGATCGACCGGCTCATGGTCGGCCGGACAACCGTGCTGACGAGCCATCGGCCGAGCCTGGTCGCGCAGGCGCAGCTCATCTACGTGCTGGAAGACGGCCGGGTGACGACCAGCGGATCGCTGGAGGAAGTGCGACTACAAAGCGTCTGGTTCGACCGCTTCATGCGATCGGCCGAGGAAGTCGGGGAGGACGTGACACGATGATTGACACGATCCACGGCGTCGATTTTTCCGGCGCAAAACTGGCAGGGCTGAACATCTGGATCGCCGTAGCTGCGACGCCAGCATCGCCCATTCGGGGGCGCGTGGAATTGGCGACGCAGGCGTCGCGGCTACAACTGGTTTCGCTAAACCGCCTGGGCGATCTGGCGGGAACAGAGGAACGTGCGCCGGCGCTGGCGCACCTGGTCGGGCAGATACTGCAATCAAACCAGGCGCTCTGGGGCATCGATTTCCCGTTCGCGTTGCCGATCGAGATTGTCGAACCGGGGTGGGGATTGAAGGAGCAGCTCGGCTGGGTGAAGGGTTTCAAAGGCGATGCCTACGCGTTCGGTCGTGAGTGTGTCGAGCGTGCGAAGAAGGTCGGGGACAAGCTGCACATCCGCAGGGTGACGGATTCGGAGACCAAGACGCCGTTCGACTGCTACCACTACCGGATCATCTGTCAGACGTTTCATGGGATGCGCGATGTGCTGGGGAAGCTCGTCGGCACGACCGGCACGATTATTCCGCCGTTCGATCGGGTGAAGCGGTTTGACCGGGCGGTGGTGGAATCGTGCCCGGGATCGACGCTCAAGCGGTGGAATGCCCCGCACAACAACTACAAGCAGCCCGCCGGCGGGCCGCTGGAGGCAAAGCGGATCAAGAACCGCAAGCTGATCCTGGCGGCGCTGGCGCAGCGGATTGAAATCGCTCCGGCGTTCATCCGCACCATCCAACGCAACCCCGGCGGCGACGCCCTCGACGCCGTCCTGGCGGCGGTAGGGGTGTGGGAGGCGTGGAACGCATCGGATTGGCAAGCGATCGATAAGCATCCGAGGTATTCGCGCGAGGGAAAGGTCTTTGCGTGACGACGGTGGCGGATGTGTGGCGTGATGAGTGTGACGTGAAAGGAAGCTCGGAGCGCCTTTCACGATCCACTCATCACGCCACACTCATCACGCCGGACGAGTCCCGGACTTCCGCTCGTTCACGATCGACGCTATCCTTCCGCTCATGTCGCTCGCTCACCCTGCCAAAGGAAAAGTCATACGTGTGGAAGGCGATTCGATCGTCTTCAAGCCGTCCAACAGCACTTATGAGCTGATTCTCAAGTCGCCGGGCTATGCCGGGCCGGTGGGGGAGGCGGTGGAGCTGGTGATTCATGGGAAGGCGCGCAAGTCGTACACCGTTCCGTCGGGCGGATTGTTTGTTTCGCCGATCATGGGACCGCCGAAGGTGTTGCAGGGGCGGGTGAAGGACGTGAGCGGCGATCAGATCACGCTAAACTGCGGCGTGGTGATGAACATCACCCTCTCCACCGAGCCCGGCGCGATCGAAATGGCCAACGGCCCGATCGCGGCGAACGGGCTGGTGAATGTGATCCTGATGGCAGGGGCGAGCGCGGAGTTGCTACAGACGAGTGTGGCGTTAACAGCGATACGTGTGGCGTGATGAGTGTGACGTGAAAGTAGGCTCGGAGCGCCTTTCACGATTCACTCCTCACGCCACAGGTATCCGGCTACACCTCGCCGGTCAGGTCGCCGTGATTATTACAGAGCCATAGCACGCCCCATCCCAGCGCCAGTGCGAGCGCGGTCTGGACTGTCATCGGCGTCCATTGGGCGTCGATCCCGGCGAAGAAGGCGTGATACAGCATCACCACCCCGCAAAGGGCGGCGGCGAAGATCAGGAGTCCGAGGGTGAATCGCCACGCATTTTCCACCGCGCGGTCAGTACGTCGTGCCATAGACCCTGCTTATCGGTCGCGCGGGCGGTTTCACTGGACACGATTTCCGACACGCCCTATCGTGAGATCAGCACCATGACCGTCAGCGAATACTTCCGAGACATCGTCGACACCGTCCGCACGATCGCGATCGGGATGAAGATTACGCTGCGCTACATTTTTATGAAGCCCGTGACGGTCAACTATCCCGAGCAGCGGCTGAGTTTTGCACCGCGGTATCGCGGGATTCACGAGTTTGAGTTGAACAAGTGCATCGCGTGCGATTTGTGCGCCAAAGCGTGCCCGGTCGATTGCATCTACATCGAAAAGACCGGCCCGCGCCGGATCGACAAGGTGAGCGGGCTGGTGGAGGAAGGCGATCCGAAGAACGGCCAGCTCACGCGGTTTGCGATCGACTACAGCAAGTGCCTGTTCTGCGCCCTTTGCACCGAACCGTGCCCGACGGAGTGTATCCACATGGGCAAACTGCACGACCTGAGCGCCTATACCCGGGCCGAGGCGGTAGTGGAGTTTCAGGAGCTGGACAAGCAGGGCCTTCGCACGCCGATCCCGCTTTGGATGGAGCGGAACAAGGAGACGATCGGCTGGGTAGGGGAGGAATACGCGCGGGTGACGTCCGGTAAGCTGGCGGGCTCGGGTGGGGATATTCCGAAGACGTGAGTCGTGGGTCGTGGGTCGTGGGTGGTAGGTCGATGGTGATTAGCGGCACCCCCCGACTCCCGACTCCCGACTCCCGACCCCCGACCCCCGACCCCCGACCCCCAACCCCCGACCTACACCCAATCCGTATCCGATAACCTTCTTGTTCTGAAAAATCCATAAAAAGAAGTTGATTCCCCCTCCGATGATTCCGATCTGACTAATGCAACCGCGAGTTCGTCCGCTAGAGACGAACCGTGGCGGTCGGTGGCGATGTAGTTGCTGACCTGGTGCCGGAAGGCGCTTGCTCTCGAGTGGTCCGGATTTTTGTCCGGACCTCTGTGCGGGATTGCCCGGCTCGGGAACGTCTAATCGCCTTATCAAGGAGTCACCATGTCGAAGGCGAAAAAGCTGCTGGTCAAGTTGGTCAAGGACGAGCAGGGCGGCGAAGTTCTCGAGTACGCCCTGATCGCTGGTCTGATCGTTGTTGCTGCCATCGCCGTTATCGGCGCGGTCGGCGGCAAGGTTCTGGCCCGCTGGAGCTCGCTCAACAGCTCGATGTAATCGAGGTGGCGTTCGCCCTCACGGGCAAATGCTTACGAACTGTACAACCAGGGTCCGGGGTCGGGATCCACCGCCCCGGACCTTGTTGTTCAGTGTTGGAGCGTCTTTTACAAGAAGGAACGGCTATGCGACGGGCAACTCAGAAACTGAATCAACTCATTCGTGATGATCGTGGCGGCGAAGTGCTGGAATACGCATTGATCGCCGGCTTGATCGTCGTCGCCGCCATTGCCGTGATCGGCGCGGTGGGCACCAAGGTGCTTGCCCGGTGGCGTTCGCTCAACAGCTCCATGTAACTTTTGCCGATAGAGGTTCTATGAAACGCAAACTCGCGAATCTGAAGACCCTGCTCACCCAGGAAGACGGCGGCGAAGTGATGGAATACGCGTTGATCGCCGGTCTGATTGCGGTCGCGTGCATCGGCGTGATAGGCGCGTTCGGCGTGCGGGTGATGGCTCGCTGGTCGAGCGTCAACAGCTCGATGTAGAAGGCTCTGATTTCTCGACGAAGCCACGGGCGTAAGCCCGCGCGTCTCTCGTCATTTGCGGGACGCACGGGCTCACGCCCGTGGCTTTGAACAAATGCATTTGATCGTCCCTTACCTTCCCCTGGTCGCGCTGCTCGGCGTTGCGGTCGTCATTGACTGGCGCGAACGGCGGATTCCCAATTGGCTGAACCTGGTCACTTTCCTCGCCGGCGTGGGTTTTGTCTCGGCGGGGTGGTTGCCTATTTCTGGATGGGGTTGCCTGCTCGGCGTGCTGGCGGGATTTGCGCTGGTGTTGCCTCGGGTCCTTCTTGGCGCGACGGGTGCCGGCGACCTGAAACAGCACATGGCGGTGGGGGCGTGGACCGGTCCGCTGGGGATCTTGATCATCATGCTCGGTTCGACGGTGGTCGGGGGCGTGATGGCGGTGATCCAGGCGGCATATTCGGGAAAGCTTTCCATGCTCGCCCGGAATTCTGCGGTCCTGGCGATCAATCTGGTTCATGTGCGTACGGTAGGAACCGATCATATTGAACAGACGGGGAAGAGTTTCCGCAGCATCGACCGCCCGCTGCCGTATGCGGTGCCGGTGTTTGTTGCGGTCGCGATCTACCTCGTCGGTTGGGCCATGTGGCCTGCAAGGATTTGGCCATGATACAGAAATTCAAATCCCGTCGTTCTGGCTCCGCAATCCTGGAAGCGTGCTTCGTTTTCCCGGTATTGCTGTGGATCAGCTTCGGGGCGGTGGAGTTCGGGCACTTCTTCTATCTGAAACACACGCTGCAAGGTGCCGCCCGCGAAGGCGCTCGCGCCGCGGCGGTGCCCGGAAGCACGAATACGGACGTAACGACCTCCGTCGATAACTCGATGAGTGCCGCCGGGATCGCATCCAATAAATACACGACCAGCGTGCGTAACTCGACTGACACCTCCAACATCACCCTCAGCGGCTCCACGGCCGCAGGGACGGCAATTCTGGTGAAGGTGGAGGCCACCTGGAGCGTGGTCGGTATTCGCCCGATCGGGTTCATCGGTGCCAGTAAGATCGTGAAGGGCCAGACCACGATGCGGAAAGAAGGCTGATTCGCGACCCCTGTTGCCTGACGAGTGTAACGTGAAAGAAGGAGCCCACCCGATGCCGGTGGGCTTTCTCGTTTTCACGCAGCACTTATCACGCCACACGAGCCACGTCCTACAACCCTACTTCAAAAAATTCCTGATTGCCCTCCTAAACCGGATATGTCGCACGGTCGAAACTAGTGATGTATCCGGAACGTGTCTCACGGAGATTGATTATGAATTGGAAAGCTTGGTTACCGCTGGCAGCCGCGATCGTACTTGGGTTGATCGCAGCGCGCATGGCGATGAGCGTTATTTCTAGTCAGCCTGCCGAACAGCAGTCGACGGCGCATCTGACGCCGATCGTCGTTGCCGCCGGCGAGATTGACCCCGGCACGACCCTGACCGCCGAGCATCTTAAGCTCGGCAAGGTGGATGCCGCGGATATGCCGATCGGTGCCT
>JBBQQZ010000041.1:0-16465 GCA_038215325.1 Tepidisphaerales bacterium
TCCTTCAGGATTTCCCATCGCTGCTTGCAGTAGTTCTTGTCCTTGAGTGCTTTTTCGACATCGAAGTGATCGCCCCAGCAGGCGAGTTCGAGGCCGTCGTAGCCGAACGACTTTGCTTTCTTGCAGATTTCCTCGAACGGAAGATCCGCCCATTGACCGGTGAAGAGGGTGACGGTGCGTGCCATGATTCGGTTGACTCCTTAGCTTGTTTGACGAATCGCGAATTGCACACGGGAGAGGGATTGATGTCAATCGCGCGGCCGCGCTCTGCGACACAATACGCTTCGCTCCGCGCCCGCGGCTAACCAGGCGCTTTGTCGTACGCCTCGCGCTCGAAGGGGTTGTCGCGGTAGCAGTCCTTGCCTTGCAGGTGCAGGATGAGCGAGACGCCGAGGTAGGCGGGGAGGAAGAACGGGCCCCAGCGTTCGTACTGGCGGACGTGGATGCGTTCGTGGGCGCGGGTGCGGTCGAGGTGGAAGGGGTCGATCGCCCAGACGACGTGGCCGAGCGTGAGGGCGCACGGTTTGACGGGGGCGGGGAATCGGGTGAGCAGGAGCGTGACCAGTCCGCCGGTGAGTTCGACGACGCCGGTGTGGATTCGCACGCGGGCGGAACGTTGCAAAAGCAGGATGGGGACGGGCAGCAGGCCCAGGAGCGTGTTGGGGAGCGTCCAGAGGTAGAGCAGGGGAGCGTGGGTTCGCATAGCGAAGATGGGTTCACCGCCGAGACGCGGAGGGCGCGGAGATCAACTTTGCGGGGCGAGCGTGTCTCGACCCCGAATCGCAGTCAGAAAAATGCTCACGGGCGGGGACGCCCGTGCTACTTCGGAGGCGCTCTCCGCGCTCTCTGTGTCTCTGCGGTAGATCCTTTTCTTTGCGAGGGCGGGACGCCCACGCCACTTCACTTATCTGTCGTGCCGATGTTCGCGGTCGTGACCAACTCGCTGGCGGTGAGCGTGACGGTCAGCAGGCCGGTGGCGCTGTTGCTCATGCGGTACCCGGTCGGGAAGACGCGTGCGACGTTGTACGTGCCGGCGGCGAGGCCGGTGAAGGTGTACTTGCCGGTGGCGTCGGAATTCATGCTCTTTTCGCCGGCGTCGAGTTTTTTGTTGCCGTTGGTGTCGAGGAAGACGGTGCGGGCACCGGTGAAGGTTTCGTTGGTGTCCTTGATGCCGTTGGCGTCGGAATCGTTCCAGAGATAGCCGGAGATGACGGCGTTCTTCGGATCCGTGGGCTGCGGAGGCGTGACGACGCTGCTTTCAGTGATCGTCAGGGAATCGACATTCGCCCCGCCGACGCTGGTGCTGGCCTGGGCGCGGAGGGTGACCGTGCCGGCGGGCAGGTTGATGTTGTTGAGCGTGTTGGTCGCCCAAGTGGTCCACGCGCCGGTCTTGGCGAAATTGAGCGTGCCGACGACTGCGCCGTTGACCACGATTTGCAGCGGGCGGTTGGCAAGCGAGCCGTTGGCGTAGCGGAAATCAAGACTGACCGTCCCGGCCGACGCGCGGGTGATCGTCCACGTGGCGGCCGATCCGTTGCCGGCGAAGTCGGCGAAGCCGCTACCGGTGTAGCCGGCGTGATTGGTCGCCCGCACCGTCCCGCCAGAGAACGAAGCGCTCTCGGCTTCCAGCACCGTGATGGCGGTGACCGGCGGGGTCGTCGATCGCGAGCCGAGATTCACATTCACATCGCTGCGTTCGGCGGCGAGGGTGACGGTCGTCGCGGGCGTGGTCTGCTCCCAGCCGGCGGGCAACACTTGACGCAGCGCGTAGTCGCCGGAGGCGACATTCAGCACGTTGTAGGCGATCGTGTACGTGCCGTTTGACGCGGTGTTGGCGGTGGGTTCGCCGGCGTCGAAGCTGTTGTCGTTGTCGAGATCGACATAGACCGCTCGGCCGGCGATGAAGGCCTCGCCGGAGTCGATGATGTTGTCGGCATCCGCGTCGTTCCACAGCGTGCCGGAGAGCGAACCGGTGGTGATCGGCGGGATAACGCGTGAACCGAGTTGCAATCCCGCATCGAGCCCGCCGCGACGCAGGTTGGCGGCTTTGGCGAGAGTCGTCTGCTCCCAACCGGCCGGAAGGGTCTGACGCAGTGCGTACGTGCCTGCGGGCGTGACGGTCGTGTCGTATTGAATCGTGAACGCGCCGGCAGCGTCGGTCAGCGCGGACGGTTCTTCGGCGTCGCGCGACAGATCGCCATCGACATCAACCCACACCGTGCGGCCTTCGAGCGAAGCCTCGGTGGCGTCGATCGATTTATCCGCGTCATCGTCCTGCCACAGCACGCCCGCGATCGATCCGGTCGGCGGCGGGATCAGGCGCGAGCCGAGCTTGAAGCCGGTATCCGTGCGATTGCCCGCGACGGTCACTGCGGCGGCGGTGGTGGTGGCTTCCCACAGCGCGGGGATCACCTGTTGCAGCTTGTGCGTTGCGGCGGTGATGTTGGAGGCGGTGTCGTAATGGATGATGAAGTCGCCGGACGAGTTTGTGACGGCGGAGCGTTCGCCGGCGTCGAGGGAGGCGTCGTTGTCCAGGTCGATGAACACCGTGCGACCCGCCAGCGCGGTCTCGCCTGCGTCGATCACGCCGTCGGCGTCGTCGTCCTGCCATAGCTTGCCGGCGACCGAACCGGTGGTGATCGGAATCTCCCGGCTGCCCTGATTCACATTCGTATCGGTGCGGTTGGCGGCGACGACAACCATCGGCGCAACGGCGGTGGTTTCCCAGCCGCCGGGGATGATCTGCCTGAGCGCGTAAGTTCCGGGCGCGGTGCCCGTTGTGTCGTAGTTGATGACGTACGCACCCGTGCCCGACGTCACGGCGCTGGGCTCGTTGGCGTCGCGCGAGCTGTCGTTATCCAGATCGAGATAAACCGTGTGCCCGCTGAGGCCGGATTCGGAGCCGTCGATCACGTTGTCGGCGTCGGTGTCGTTCCATAGCTTGCCGGCGACCGAACCCGTCGTCGCCGGTTCCGGCGCGGCGTGGAGGAGCGTGAAGTTGACGTTGGTCGCGTTGGCCTGCGACCCGAGCGTCAGCGTGCGGTCGTCGTCGGTGCTGGTGAAGTTGCTCGGCAGCACGACGCGCACCTCGTGCGTGCCGGCAGGGACTTGGCGCGTGCCGTACTTGATGGCGTATTTGCCGTCGGAGCCGGTTGTGCCCCTGGGCTCGTTGCTGTCGAGCGCGCCGTCGTTGTCCACGTCGATATACACCACCCGGCCCGCGAGCGAGGCGCTGGAGCCGCTATTCACCACCACGCCGGAAATATTCCCCCACTGCCATTTCTCGAACGTGCTGTAAAACGGTTCATTGGCCACGGCAGGCGTCTTGAGCCACGATTCGATGTACGACAGCGATTTGCCTGAAAGCGACGTGTCGCTCGCGTCGTGCTTCAAAACGCTCGCAGGCCTCGCGCTGGTGTTGCCGCCGCGCAGGACGTAGTTGTCCAGCATCGCGAAGTAATAGAGCTGCTTGAAGTTATTGACCAGCAGCGTCTTGTAAACATCGTCCATCATCCGCGCCCACTTGGCGCGCGTCGTGTTGTTCTGCCAGCCGCTGGAGTAACCACGGACGTTCCATTCGGTGCCTGACAGGGGCTTGGCGAAGCTCTTGGCGATGTTGGCCGCGCTTTTGACGCGATCGATCTGCTCGGTGATGACCGGGCTCGATTCGGTATCGTGCCTGCCGTAAGGGTGATAGCCGGCCATGTCGATCAGGCCCAGGCCGTTGCGGAGCTTGAGATGGCTGAGCAGCGTGTTCAGATCCTCCGCCTTCCAACTCACGCCACCGGAAACCACTTGCTCCCAATCGGCGGCGTTGGTCCCGGTGCGCAACGCTTGCGCAGCGGGGATGAGAAACTTATCGACGTAGCTCTTGAGGCCGCGCGTTTTCGCGGTGGTGGTGTTCTCGATGCCGATGATCGCGGAATCCGCCCAGTAGCTGGGCAGATCGGGCTCGTTGCCGATCTCCCAGTAGTCGACGACGTCCGCGAGCGTTTCTGAACCGCCGGGGGTCAGTTTGGCGTTTTTGAAGTGGGTGAACAGGTCCTTGACCTGCTGCGTTGAGGTGGGCACCAGCCCCTCTTTGGGGACCACCGCGACCATCACGCTGAAACCGGCGTGCTTCAGGTCAAACGCCCGTTTCATGACCGCGCCGGGGCTATTGCTGTAATCCATGCCGCGACTCGCGGCCTCGGTTTGCCAGTTCGGGACGGGATCCCAGGCGTTCGCACGCTCGCTGTACGTCTTAAAGCTCAGCCACAGCCGCACGGCGGTGACGCCGAGTTTCTTCGCTTCGGCGACGCTCGTCGCGAAGTTCGCGTCCCAGAGAGCCTCGTCATTGAAATTGATTCCTACCGGATGAACGTCCGCCAGCAGGCGACGATCCTCCAAGCGTTCCATGTTTTGCATGTTTAACAGCCTTAAGCCTCAGGGGACCCCCCAGCAGAACAACAACAACGAGCGATCGTAGCGGTCTCATAGGACGCAGTTCAACCCAGCGTCGTCACCGGACCAGACGTTGTACCCGATAAGAACTGAGCTGGGCAATCTAAAATCTCGGTTTGACCATCGGCCGGGCGAATTCGCGAACTACCCGCTCAAGCGGTTTGACAGTGCGTCCTAACGTCTGTGTAATCCACGACCCGCTCAAGCAGGAGTGGCGAAATTGGCAGACGCGCAGGATTTAGGTTCCTGTACCGAAAGGTGTAGGGGTTCGACCCCCCTCTCCTGCATTCACGCTTGATGCACACAAGTGCTGTGTGTTAAAGGCTTTGGCGGAAAGGTAGCGACGTATGACGGTCTCCCTCCGGGCACTTTTGGTCACGATGGCGGCGACGGCTTCGTTGAGTTGGGCGGACCAGCTCATCGTCTCTGGGATGCAGCCGCAGCAGGTCACTTTCACGGACTTCGCAGATAATAAGCTGATCTACCAGACCCGCGCCGGTGAAAGAAACGACCGCGAGATCGAACGCATCAGCCATATCGCCGTCGACGGTGAAACCGCGTTTAACGACGCCGAAACCGCGTTCGCCAAAGAAGAAAAAGACAAGGCGATCGACGGTTACACCCGGACCCTGCGCAGCACGACCAAACCGTGGCTGAGGCATTTCGCCGCCCGGCGTTTGTTGATCGCGCTCGGAACGACCGACCGCTTCGACGCCCGGGTGGTCGCCTACCTGGCGATCCTGATGACCCACCCCGACGAAGCGACGCAGTACCGGCCGGAACTACCCGAAAAAGGCAACAAGCAGCTCGACACCGCCATCACCGACGCCGAGAACGCGCTGAAGACGCCGGGCCTCGCCGGGCCTCAGCAGGTGGGGTTGTATTCGTTCCTGATCGAACTGCATCGCCGGAAAGGCGACGAGGCCGGCGCCACCGCGACGCTCGAACGCCTCGCCAAGCTCGCCGAAACGCTCGGCGACATGCCCGAGATCAAGGAGCAGCTCGCGGGTGCCAAAATCGCCCAGGCGCGGCTCGCGCTGGATCAGAAAAAGTACGCCGACGCGATCAAGCTCATCGAAGACAACCGACGCAGCATCACAGATTCCCGGCTACAGAGCGACGCGCTGTTCACGCTCGCCCAGGCGAAACTGGCGACCACGAACAAGACCGACACCGCCGCGATGCAGGACACCGCGCTGATTTACATGCGCGTGGTCGCCCACTTCGGTGACGCCGAAGGCAGGCCCAACGTCCTCCCGTCCCTTCAGGCGACGGCGGGCATCCTTCAGCAGATCGGCGACAAGGCGGGCGCGATCAGCGTGCTCGAACAGATCGTCAAAGAGTTCCCCAACGACCCTGCGGCCCAGAAAGCCAAGCAGGACCTTCAGACCCTACAGCCCGCCAGCTAGCAAGACCCATTCATGTACCGATACTTCGATAAACACGGCAAAAAGACGCTCGCGATCTTCGGCGCTTTCCTGATGGTCGCGTTCCTGCTCCCGACGAGCGGCCTGAACTGCGGGCACGGAGGCGGCACGCACGGTGCGCTCGCGGGCAAACCGGTCAACGCTGCGGACATCGACGCCGCCAAGTACCGCCTGGAAAGCCTCCAGAACCTGCTGGTCACCGACCCGCGCTCAGGCCAGCCGGAATCGGCGTGGGATCGCATCTTCGGATTCACCGGCGACCCCGCCGCCGCCGGCCGGCTTTACCAGCAGCTCAACGACAACGCCCTCACCTGGTTCCTGCTCGTCTCCGAAGCCCGCAACGCCAGCTCGCTGCCCAGCGAACAGGAAATCGACGAATTCTTCACCACCCAGGCCAACCCCCAGGTCATCGTCCAGCACCGCCCGACGCTGATCATCAAGCCGCTGAAAAATGAGTCGGTCATCGAAGACATGCGCCAAAGCATCCGCGTGGCGTTGTCGGTTCGCGACCATTTCATCCGCTCGCTATCGCGCGTGAAGATCAGCCAGCCGATGATCGAGCAGGTGCTCGCCGAACGCGCCCAGGAGGTGAAGGCGCGCCTCGCGATCTTCAACGCCGACGACTACGCCGCCCAAGTCACCGAACCGACCGACGACGAGTTGAAGGTGCAGTTCGACGCCTTCGCCGCCACAGCGCCAGGCGCGTTCGATAAGAGGAAGAACCCGTTCGGTTTCGGCTACCGCGTGCCCGACCGCGTGCGCGTGCAGTACTTCGTCGTTCCGCTGGCGGAGATCGAAGCGTCGGTCATCAAGTCCAAGGACGCGTTCGCGTGGGAGGAAGACGCCCGGTTCTACTTCGACAAGAACTGGAGCCAGTTTATCCCGGCGAAGGAAGACCCGATCGACGCATCGCAGCCCGCCACCCAGCCCGCCACCGCGCCGGTGAAGCCGGCGTTCGAGTCGGTCAGCGAGCAGGTCTATCAGGCGATTCGCAAGCCGCTGATCGAATCCAAGCGCCGCGTGATCGTCAACCAGATCAACGAGGCGCTGAACGAAGATTACGTGAAGGCCTCGAAAAACCTCACCGCGACCACGCAGCAGATCGCCGACGCCTCCGCGCGCGAGCAGAAGCTGGGCAGCTACGAGTACCTCCTGAAAATCCGCGACGACGTTCAGCGCCGCCAGGGCGTCACCGTCAGCGTCGTCAACGAAGGCTCGCTCTTGAGCGAGAACGACCTGCGCGGCAAGCCGGGAATCGGGCTGGCGACGCTCGTCGAAGGCAGCGTACGCGATCGCGGGTTGTCCGGGGCGCGTTACCTGTTCACCAACCTCAAGCAGTTGAACCCCGGCACCGGTATCGCAGCGGGCGGCAGGCTGGAGCTGTTCCAGCCCGCGCAGGCATTCGCGGACGACGCTGCCACATACGTTTTGCGGGTCGTTGAGGTCGATCCGTCGCACGCCCCGCAGACGCTGGGCGACGTGCGCGAGCAGCTCATCAAGGATGTTCGCCGCAAGAACGCGTTCGCCAAGGCAGTGGAAGCCGCCGACGCGGCGCTGGAGAAAGCGAAGGCGTCGGGGCTGTCGTCGCTCAACCAGGTGGTCTACACGACCGACTGGTTCGGCCCGAACTCCATGCGAGTTCCCGGCGCACCCCTGACCGATCCGTACGCCGACCTGCTCGTCGAGCCGATCTTCAATCTCCAGCGCGGGATGACAAGCGAAGCCGAACTCCCCCGCCGCGAAGTGATCCCCGCCCAGCGCGCCGACAAGGTGGCGGCGGTGGAGCTGTTCGCGATCCAGACCGACGTTTCCACGGACTCCGAGGCGCGGATGCGGCTGATGGCAGAGTCGTACCTCAGCAGCCAGGAGTTGCAGGCCGCCAACGTCATCCAGACATGGTTCAACGCCGACAACATCGCAACGCGCGTGGGCTACATCCGTCCGGACGGGTCCGCTCCGAGCAAAGGCGACGAGCGACCCCGATCGCCGGGAAGCCCGTTCATGCCGTAGTTATCATATCAGTTGCTTTTGAACTGATATGATAACGCCATCGTCCTTGTAAGGTTCGCCGTGCGAACCATCCATCGAACGGTTCGCACGGCGAACCTTACAAGGCGCGATCACGCAGATGACCGAACGGCCGTAAATCAGTAAGATCGCACCATGGCCACGCTCAGTTACCGCACCGCGGGAGAATCCCACGGCAAGGCGCTTATCACGCTCGTCGAAGGCATGCCTGCGGGCGTGACGATCGATGTCGACCTGATCAACCTCGAACTCCAGCGTCGTCAAGGCGGTTACGGGCGTGGCGGGCGTCAGAAGATCGAGACCGACCGCGTCGAGTTCCTGACCGGCACCCGCGTGAGGCGCACGATCGGCTCGCCGATCACGATGCTGATCCCCAACAAGGACTACCGGCTCGACGACCCCGATAAGACCCCCCCACTCACCCGCCCGCGCCCGGGGCACGCGGACCTTGCCGGTTCGATCAAGTGGCTGACCATCGACTGCCGCGAAACCCTTGAACGCGCTAGCGCTCGCGAGACCGCGGCACGCGTTGCGGCAGGCGCGCTCACCCGATCCTTGCTCAACCAGTTCGGCATCGAAGTCGTCGGTTTCGTAAGGCAAGTCGGAGAAGCCCGCGCGAAAATCGACCTCCTCGACAACCCCAAGAGTCCGCCCTCTCAGGGTGGGATGATCGTCGAAAAACTAAGAGAACTGCGCGACGCCTCCGACCTCTACTGCCCAGACGAGGCCGCCTCGGCGCAGATGCGTGAGTTCATCAACAGCGCCAAGATCGCCAAGGACACCGCCGGCGGGATCGTCGAATGTCACGTCTTCGGCTGCCCGGTCGGCCTCGGATCATCAATGACGATCGAAGGACGTCTGGACGGGCGCATCATGGGCGCGATCGGCGCGATCCAGGCGTTCAAAGGCGTCGAAATCGGCATGGGCTTCGGCGTGGCGGAACTGCCCGGATCGAAGGTGCATGATGAAATTTTCTACGACGACTCGCAGAAACATCTGCCCAGCCTCGGCTACGTCCGCACGACCAACAACGCCGGCGGACTCGAAGGCGGGATGACCAACGGCATGCCCGTGATCGTGCGCGGCGCGATGAAGCCGATCAGCACCCTCGGCAAACCCCTCCGCTCGATCGACCTGGCCAACAAACAACCCTCCGAAGCCGGCTGGGAACGTTCCGACATCAGCGCGATCAGCGCCGCATCGTGCATCATGGAAAACGTAATCGCGTTCGAGATCGCCCGCGCCCTGCTCGAAAAATTCGGCGGGGATTCGCTGACTGAAGTGAAACAGAACTACGACGCATTTCTGGCGACGGCGCGGAAGTTGCCGGTATAATGAGTCGAGAGGTTCTTCATGAATCTGGCAACGCTCATCCGTCCCACGCGCCGAAAGGCGACCCGCATCGGACCGTCGCATGACGGCCGCCGGATGTCATTGGCGCTTTTTGATCGCGTCCGGACTGAGCCTGGCTACCTATACGAACTGGGGAAAGGGGTCATCGAAGTGAGTGAGATTCCCGATATCTGGCACGCGATGGTGGAAGACTCACTTCGCGAATCGCTCTCAGAGTACCGGCGAGACCATCCGAGCGTGATTACCTTAATCGGCGGCGGATCGTCCGCGAAGATTCCGGTCGAATCGACACAGTCAGAACGCCATCCCGATATTTCGGTTTACCGCACCCAGCATCCCGGTATCGCGCAGCCCTGGGACGTCTGGGTGCCCGAAATCGTCGTCGAGATCGTGTCCGACTCCAGTCGCAAGCGAGATTACGACGTGAAACCGGATGAGTATCTCGCGTTCGGCGTCAAGGAATACTGGCTGATCGACCCCGCCAAATCCGTTGTGATCGCCCACCAGCGCGTCGGCGGGCTGTTTCAGAAGAAATCGCTCAAGCCGGGTCAGAAATACAAGACGCACGTGCTCCCGAAGTTCGTGCTCGATATCTCAAAGCTGCTCGCGTCCGCCAAGCGATGATCGCCGGCAGAGGGACCGCACTTGGCGGCAGGAATGTGCATCTACGCCGTCTCGCGAAGGGACAACTGCGACCCGCGCCACTCAATCCTGCCGCTGACCGCCTTGCGAATCGAGAAGCCGAGAATCGCGATCTCGATCGGCACGCTGATCGGCGCGAGTAGTGCATACAACGGCGAGTTGCCGGTCCAGAACCAGATGAGCCCGAGTTGCACCGTCATCAAGACAAGGTGCGCCCCCGCCGCCACGCCCCACCACCACGCGCCACCCGCCAACCACCACGCGCCGGCGACGTAGACGCTGAGCACGCACACGATCAGAAACGCGATCGTCAACACCATCGGCCACACGCTCCCGCGCGCGGTGCCGGCGAAGATGCGGGCCCAGCCGTGGAACATCTGCCGCAAATGCGTGTGCATCCGCGTGCTCGCCAAATGCCGGCCGGCGAGGAATCGCGTTTTGAACGCTGCCTTTTTGAGCGTGCGCATCAGTTCCACGTCCTCGACGATCCGGTCCTTCACGGCCTCGTGACCGTTGACCTTGCGATAAGCCTCGGCGCGGATCAGAAACACCTGCCCGTTCGCCACCGCGCGATCCGGCTGCGAATCCTCGTTGGTCTGATCCGCAGCGAACATCGTCGCCCATGAGGCGGCCAAGAGCGGGAGCATCAGCCGCTCGATGAAAAACTCGGTCTCTACCGTGGTCGTGATGCTCAGCGCGTCGGCCTTGCGATCAACCGCGTACGCGACCAGCTTGCTGAGCGCATCAGGCTGAAGCTTCACATCCGAATCGACAAAGAAAAACCACTCGCCCGCCGCGTGTTCGGTGCCTTTGTAAAGCGCGTGGCATTTGCCGAGCCAGCCCTCGGGAAGGTGATCGATGTGAACGACGCGCATCACAGGGTGGGGTTCATCCCCGCCATTTTGCGACGTCGGGGAAGGTGAGAATGAACCCCACCCGACGGCCATCTCATCCAGCACGCGGCCAGTGTCGTCAATTGATCGGTCGTTGATCGCGATCACGTCGAATGACGGGTAATCCTGCTGCATCACGCGATCGATGCACGTGCGGATGTGCGAACCCTCGTCCTTCGCCGGCACAAGGATCGACACCCGCGGCGGCGATTCGGGCAGCCCGGCCTTCGCGTTACGCAGCTTGGTCATCCGCTCGCGTCCGACCGAAATCAGATACGCAAACACCACCCACGCGAACGGACCCGCCGCGACGTATGACCAGAAAAAAATGGATTCGGCTGTGCCCATATCAAAGAAAAACGCAGATCAGCCATATGACTAATCTGCGTTCATCTGCGTTCATCCGCGGTTTCAAATTGTCATTACGGGATCGGCGTCACCTGAGGCAACTTCGGATACCCGGCGGCGAAGTGGCGTTTGGCGTCGCCCACCAGATAGAAGCTGCCGGTGATGCAAATCAGGTCTTCCTTGGTCACCGCGCGGTTGGCGATGCTGAGTGCTTCCTGCAACGTCTCGGCGACCTGCGCCATCTTGCCGTACAGCTCGACATACCGCGCCGCCAGCTCATGCGGGTTGGCGGAGCGGATCGAGTTTACTTTCGTGAAGATGACCTTGTCGGCACCGGAGGTGATGCGCTCAAGCATGCCGTCGACGTCTTTGTCGCCGCAGCAGCCGAAGATCACGATCATGCTGTCGTACGGGATGTGCTGGCCGATCGCCTTCATCATCGCGTCGATACTCGCGGCGTTGTGCGCCCCGTCGACGATGACGCGCGGCGTCTGCTGCTGCACCACTTCCATACGACCTTCGATGGTCGTCTTGGCGAGTCCTTCCATCGCCTTGGCGTCGTCGATCGGAATGCCGCGGGTCTTGAGCTTGTCGATGACCGCCAGCGCAAGGCCGCAGTTGATCGCCTGGTGCTCGCCAAACAGCGGGACGGCCAGGTGTTCAAATTTGCTGGTCTGGGTGGTCAGGCAGACGCGGTTGTGACGCCCGAGCATGCGGGACGATTCAAAGCGGTAGCTGAACTCGATGGTCTTGCCGCAGATATCCAGGGGCGCGCCCACTTTCTGGGCGATGCGCTGGAGCACGGGTTCGACCGACGGGTCCTGCATGACGGTGACTGCCGGAACGCCGGGCTTGAAGATGCCGGCTTTTTCCTCGGCGATCTTCGCCAGCGTGTTGCCGAGCTGGGCCATGTGGTCTTTGCTGATCGAGGTGATGGCCGTGACTTCCGGCTTCAGCACGTTGGTGCTGTCCAGACGCCCGCCCAGGCCGGTTTCGACCACGGCGATATCGACCTTCTGATCGGCGAAGTACTTGAACGCGATCGCGGTAAGCGCGTCAAAGTAGGTCGGCAGCGGCTTCATTTTGGTCGCGATGGGTTCGACCAGCTTGGTGAGCTTGGCGAACTCGGTCGCGGGGATTTGCTCGCCGTTCACGACGATGCGCTCGCGGACATCGACCAAGTGCGGGCTGGTGTAAAGCCCGACGCGGTAGCCGCAGCACTGGAGCATCGACGCGATCATGGTCGCGGTGCTGCCTTTGCCCTTGGTCCCGGCGATGTGGACGCTTCGGAATGAATCCTGCGGGTTGCCCAGCTTCTTCAGCAGGCTACGCATACGATCCAGATCGAAATTGTCGGCGTTGTATCGCACGATGCGAAGCTTTTCGTAGTCGGACAGAGTATGGAGAAACTTGTTCGCTTTGTTCATCGCCGAAGCCACGGGGTTGACTGCCGTGGTTTTTGGAGCGATAAAAGGCGATTTGGCCTTCGTCTCTAGCATCATGGGTTTGTAAAGAACCGCTTTTGGCGGCACCGATTTGGAGACCGGACGGTTGGGAACCACTACGGTCCGCCGACGGGATGTCGAACTCTTGGCCTTTGCACGAACTGGCATATGTCGAGTTATGTTACCGGGCCAGGTGCCATGCTGCAAATTTTGCGCACAAGTAGCGAATTGACAAGCACTTGCGCTTTCAACAGGGTGTGACAGGAATTTGCGATCGGGTACAATCACCTGTCGGATTTTTGTTTGTATTTTGTTAAGGAATGCTGTTGTCAGCGTATCTTCATGGCACTTAAACTGAAGAAAATTGAATCGGTGGCTTTTGTCAGCCTGGGTTGCGTGAAGAACCTGGTGGACAGCGAGCGGATGCTCGGCCTGCTTGCCGCAGACGGGCTGGCGATTACCCCGCACGCGGATCAGGCCGACGCCATCGTCATCAACACCTGCGGCTTCCTCGAAGCGTCCAAAGACGAGTCGATGCGGGAAATCCACGACGCCATCGCGATGAAAGACGCCGGCCAGTGCAAGCGCGTCATCGTCGCCGGCTGCCTCGTGCAGCGCCACAAAACCAAACTGCTCGACGACGCCCCCGGCATCGACCGCCTCGTCGGCGTCTTTGATCGCGAACACATCGTCGAAGCCGTCCGCGGCAAGGAAAACCCGCGCCAGGAACACGGGCATTACCTGGGGAAGTATCATGATCTAAGCGAAAGACTCGCTCGTGAGTCGGGGGTCGTCAGTCGGGGGTCGGATGACAACGCCGAGTCGACCACCGACCCACGACCCACGTCCTACGATAAACGAAACCGGCTGCCAGTCTTCGAAGATGACCGCGCCCGACTGCGCCTCACCCCCCGCCACTTCGCGTATCTGCGAATGAGCGAAGGGTGCAATCAGGGCTGCGCGTTCTGCACGATTCCCAGCATCCGCGGGCCGATGCGGAGCAAGCCGACCGAGCAGATCCTCGCCGAAGCCCGCGAACTCGCCGCCGACGGCGCGGTCGAACTTAATCTGATCGGCCAGGACACCACCAGCTACGGCACGGATATCGGCTACGCCCAGGGCCTCTCGGGGTTGCTCAAAACCCTCGACAAACAAGCCCCCAAAGACGTCGCCTGGATCCGGCTGATGTACGCCTACCCGTCGTGTTTCACCGACGACATGATCAAAACGATCGCGGATTCATCCCGTATCGTGAAGTACATCGACATGCCGCTTCAGCACATCAGCGACCGGCTGCTGACCCTGATGAAGCGCCGCGTGAGCCGCAAGCAGATCACCACGCTGCTGGACAAGCTTCAGAAGTGGGTACCCGGCATCGCGATCCGCACGACCTTCATCGCCGGCAGTCCGACCGAGACCGAAGCCGAGCATCAGGAGCTGGTGCAGTTCGTGAAGGACTACGGTTTCGAGCACATGGGCGTCTTCGGCTACTCCGCCGAGCCCGGCACGCCAATGGGCCGCATGGAAGGCCAACTGCCCAACGAAGTGAAACTCGCCCGCGTCGAAGAACTCATGCTCGCCCAGCAAGACCTCGTCTTCGCGCGCAACGAATCCCGCATGGGCCAGACGATGGACGTGATAATTGATCGCGCCGAAAAAGCCCACGACCCCGCCGCGGGAAGCAACAAGACGTACGTCGCGCGCCACCAAGGCCAAGCCCCCGACATCGACAGCACCGTCTTCCTCAGCTCGAAGCAGAAACTTGCCCCCGGCGAAATCGTCTCGGTCACACTCACCGACTACAAAGCTTACGACCTCGTCGCCGAAGTGCCGCTCAAGAAGAGCCGGGCGCTTTCGGTCATCAAAGGCTGATCGACGCGGGCTACAGGAACTTCGCGTATTTCTGCCGCAGCGCCTCGGCGCCGTCCGCGCGCCCCGTCGCTTCCAGTCGCTCGATGTATTTCGGCAAGGGCGAATCCTTCGCGTCGTGTCGCGCGTGGAACGGGCCACCTTCTTCGATCACGGTCCAGAGCGGGTCCTGCTTGTCCTGCGGCATCTTCGCCATCTGCTGGCTATGCCACCGCTGAAGCCGCCACGCACCCTCCCGCACCGCAGCGGTCTCGGTCCCGGCCACATCCTTCTGCTGGTACGGGTCGGCCAGCACGTCGAACAGCATTTCGTCGGGGAAAAGATGGAACCCGCAATGATACGTCCGCACGTACAGCCACCGGTCCCAGCGAACCGACCGCTGACACACATGCGCGCATTGCGAGATGATTACCTCGTCGCGAGCGGGAGACAAATCGGTCCCCCGCAGCACACCGGCATAACTTGCCCCGTCCCAAATCGGGCACGGCTTTCGATCCAGCAGTTCCATCATCGTGGGTGCCATATCGACGTTGTAGCGGAAGTGGTCATCCACCTTGCCCGCCTGCGTCGAGCCCGGCCACTTCACGATCAGCGGCACGCGGCACGTCGCGATGTCCGCCGTCGCATGCTCGCCCCATAAGCCCAGTTCGCCGAAGTTTTCGCCGTGGTCGGCGCTGATGATGATGGCGGTGTCGTCGTAGATATTCGCCTGCTTCAGCATCGCGACCATCCGCGCCACGCGATCATCGACGTAACGGATGGCGGTGTCGTAGCCGTCCACCATTTTCCGGAGCGACGCCCGGTCATCGACGCGCCCGGGGTGCCGCGGATAACGCGGGTTGACCAGGTCGTTGTACATACTGACGTCCATCGACGTGTGCGGCCCGGTCATCGCATTCTGCCGGCGGATGAAATCGAGGTCGTCCAGGTGTTTCGGCAGCGGCTCGCCCGCAAACGGCTCGCCATACTCCGCCGGCGTGCGATACGGCGTGTGGACGTCCCAGAAGTTGACGTGCAGAAACCAGTTGTCGCGCGATAGATTCCGCTCGATCCATGGGAACAGCACCGGATCGACGTCGTCTGCCAGTTCTATCCCGCCCTTGCCCGTGTTGTGGATCTCATTGAATCCGGCGTAAAACCACCATGCCGCGTGCCGCTGGCCGAACGGCGAGACCATCGCGGTGTGGAAACCCGCGCGCTGCAACTGCCCGGCGAGCCCCTGCTCATCGAACAGATCGCGAAACCCCCGCGTCGCGCCGGCATGCTTCGGCTCCGCCGCAGTCCCGCCGTGGCCTACGACGCCGCTCTGGATGCCGAATCGCCCGGAGTACATCGCGGTGCGCGAAGGCAGGCACGGCGCATCGGGTGTAAAGCAGTTGTTGAACCGCACGCCCTCGCGCGCGATCTGATCGATCGCCGGCGAAGTATCGCGGTGATAGCCGTAGCAGCCGAGCCGATCGGGGCGAAGCGCGTCGATGTCGATGTAGAGGATTCGCACAGAGGTTTATGCCCGCTGTCCGAGCACGCACGTTAGCCTAACGTCCTGCGACGCATCATTCCAGTCCGCGGGTTGACAGTGTCAAACCCAAGTAGAAATGTCCGGTGTTACAACAAAGTTAGAATGTCCGGTTCGGCGGGAGGGCAGGGTAGCGAAACGCGCGCGACGCCCCCTTAGCCGCATCGCTACGCGATGCGCGTCTTCGGTGCGCCCCATTGCGCCGACACGAAAAGACGCGCAGATCGTAGACCTGCGGCCACCAAACCGAACTCCTCGCAAAGCCAGTAGCCGCATCGCTACGCGGGTGCGCGTCTTCGATGCGTCCGATTGCGCCGACACGAAAGACGCGCAGGTCGTAGACCGGCGGCCACCAAACCGAACTCCTCGCGATGCCAATAGCCGCACCGCTACGCGGTGCGTGTCTTCGGTGCGTCCGATTGCGCCGACACGAAAGACGCGCAGGTCGTAGACCTGCGGCTACCAAACCGAACTCCCCACGAAACCAGTAGCCGCATCGCT
>JBBQQZ010000042.1:0-16396 GCA_038215325.1 Tepidisphaerales bacterium
CCCATTGCGCCGTCCCTAACTACCCGGTTGATGAGCCACAGGGGAGAAAGAATCCCGTCCCCTTACATGGCTGACACAACAAGCCAAAAGGAGGGCTACAACTGGAGGCGGGTCAGGCGGGTCACCTGAAAAAGCGAGGTCTCACGAGGATAGTTGATCTGGAAACCTTGTCTTTTCACTTGCCCCGCCTGCCCCGCCTAGGAAATACGCTCATTTGGGGGTTTTGCCCATAACCCATTTGGCTTGTTTTCCATTCCGAACTACTTCGGAAGGGGTAGTCCCATCCCATCCCCCATGGCTTATATAAAAAGCATGAGGGTCGCCCGTATCAAGGGCGGTGTTTCTCGCATTCTGTCCGCCGTATCAGAACCAGGGTTACCCCCACCCCCTACCTACCCCTCTGGACGCCCGCTATCGCGTCCGCCAGAGCATCCATACCCATCTTGGCTTGCCGTTTTGCGGATTGATTGTCCGCCATCCGAAAAGACGTTTCTACAGATACCCCCGATGCCGATGCCCGCGATTCTGGAACTACTTCAACGCGGATGGGGTTCTCAGTCCGCCCGCGTCCGCCAATGCGTCTACGGACGGCGGAGCAAGCCATAACCTGGCGCGCAAACGCATCGTCATTGCGGATGGGGTTCTCCGCCAATGCGACTACGGACGGCGGAGCAAGCCATAACCTGGCGCGCAAAACGGTATGCCATGGCTCATTGGCTTACCCCGCAAACATGGGAGCAAGGCGACGGCGGAGAGATGCCAACGCCGTCGCCAAATGCTTAGGCTCTGGAACGGAATAGTATTTGGCAACTGTCTTTTCGGAATGAGAAAGATACATCTCTGATACTTCGATACCGCCAATCGAGCGTACCATTGTTGCTCCAGTTTTCCTCAGCGTCTTGAACGAACCGCGTCCGACATTGGCTTGCTTTTGAAGTCTCCGCCATGGGTTAGTTATGGCATCGATACGACGACCCCCAATGTATTCAACCAATGGCTTGTCATTCGCCGTCAATGCTAACTCCCCGCTCGCTGCCATTTCATTCGCCAATGCCGTAGCCGTCTCAGGCCATAGTTTCCATTCCATAGGGACGCCCGTTTTCTGTCGCCGTCGTCGTATGATTTTGGCTTTCAAGTCAACTTCGTCCTGGCGCGCAGTCGCCAACTCAGCAGAGCAAAAGCCGCAGTTAAGAGCCAGCAGCATGAGCAACCGCATACGCCCATTGGCTTGCCCATACAACGCCGTCAACTCCGCCATGCTGTAGGTTTCGACCATGACCATGCCCGTTGATTTCGGCAAGCGGAACAATCGCTCAAACCGACGCGGAGCAAGCCATAGGCCGTTAGCATCGGCGTAGTCAAAGACCGCCCGAGCAGTTTTTGCAATCAACCTTGCCGACGTTTCGCTGATGCGAACGCCCCTACCGCTCATGGGACGATTCAACCAATACGCGACCAACGCCGATAGATGCTCAGCCCCCACATCCGCCAACGCCATTCCGACGATGGGCGAACGCTCCAATGCTTTCGTACGGCTTGCAATGGAATGCATTGAGGCGGGCGCAAGTTGCCCATCCGCCATCTTGGCTTGCCGATAGCGGTCAATCAATCCGCCAACAGTCAAGACAGTTTTAAGCATGGGGAGCAATGCCGCGCCTGGACGCGATGGAACGACTTCAACTGCGGATGGGGTTCTCAGTCGATGAGCGTCCGCCAATGCGACTACGGACCAATGGGGAGCGTTGAGCCCCGCCCAAAGACTTTCAATCGCCAACGCCGTCGCCGTAGCCTTTGGCTTGTCGAACCCGAGCCAGAATCGACAAGGGACTAGCTTTCCGCCGTCGCCGATTTTGCGACCGATTGTCCGACGCCATCCCTTGCCAACCGTATACGCTCCGCAAGTTGAGAATCGAGCCATGTATGCTCCCAAAAGAGCATGGCTTGCCTCCCCATTTGGGCGAAAGTTTGCCTCCCATGAAGCAACCCAAATGCGGGAACGACTGTTTTTTCAAGGGAAAATGAGAGCAGGTTTAAGCCCGTACAACGGTTTAGCAAACCGTCGCCTTAAGCCACTCGGCCACCTCTCCAGAGATTGAGGATCGTACCCGACGGATTGGGAATTGGCCAGTGGTTTGACCGCTCGTGCGACCACGCTTGGTGGGTGGGATGGGGTTATTCGTCTTCGTCGTGGCCGTCGTCGCGTCGGATGAGGCGGACGGGGAGCAGCACGGCGCCGGCGACGTTGTTGTAGAGGTTGCCCGCCATGAAGCGCAGCAGGTCCACGGTCGGGCGGGCCTCCGGTTCATGGACGCGCAGCAGGGGCAGGAACGCCGCGAAGCGCAGGACCGCGCTGATCGCGAACAGCACCTCGTAGAACGACAGCGGCTTCAGCCACGAGATGCCCAGGTCGTAGTTGAACAGCACGAGGTACTCGGCGATCAGCCCGTAGAACAGCCCGCCGAGCATGCCGGCGACGTTCACGATCACGGCGTTGATCGCCATGTAGGCGCTGCCGCCGTCATTGCCGTCGCGATCGGTGCCGCTCAGTTCGAGCACGAGATTGAAGTTCGCGACTTCCACGCCCGTCCACCACGCGGCACCGAAGCACGCCAGCACGTAGCCGAGCCACGTCTGCCCGCTGTTCATCAGCACCCAGCCGATCCCGACCGGCACGATCCCCAGCACGGCCGCGAGCATGGCGGGTTTTTTGCCGTAGCGGTCGATCGCCTTACCCCAGATGGGCAGGACCAGAAGCTGCGTCAGCAGCGGCGTGACCAGCAGCATCATCTGCACTTCCATGCTGCTGACGTTGAGGTGGTCGATGAGGTACTTGCTGACGAACTGTCCCTGTCCCGCGACCGCGAACCACAGGATCGCGGTACAGGCGCTGAACCACACAAATCGGCTGTTTTTCAGCGGGTGCAACAGCATTCGCGACAACGGCTGGCGCGGCTTCGGTCGCGACACGTGCGGGACCAAGTGGAACGACGCAATATCCACCAACCCGAACAGCGCCGCGACGATGAAGATCGCGCCGCAGACGATCATCAGCGTCAGATTGTCGGCGTTGCTGGCGCGGTAATGGTCCAGCACCCACCCCGCCAGGAGCGCAGCAGGGATCGCGGTGAGAATGCCCCACTGCCGTCGCCTCGCGAAGTAGCGTCCTCGCACGCGGTCGGGGACGATATCCGCCATCCAGCTCACCCACGCCGGGCTCCCGATCGCCTGCCCGGCGTGCATCAGAAACGTGAGCGCGAGGAAGCAAAAGATCGCCAGCGGCGCGTAGTTCCATCCGTAGCGGTATACCAGCCAGGTGGGCACGATCGCGATGACGATCCAGAGCAGTCGGTTGCAGTAGAGCGCGACGAGGAAGATCGCCTTGCGTCGACCCGTTCGGTCGGTGAGCACGCTGGCGGGCAATGACAGAAGCGCCGCCGCGAACGGCATCGCCGACAGCAGGCCGAACTCAAACTCGCTCGCCCCGATCGCCTTGGCAAAGACCGTCAGCGGTGCCCCGGCCAGCGCGTGCATCCAGATCGCGCCGAACATCCAGGCGATCGTGACGATCCCCATCGCGCGGCGCAGCGGTTTGCCGGTCAGATCGCGCAGTGCGTCAGCGGAGTCGGTCGGGTCGGGTGGGTTGTCGGTTGCTTGGGTCACTCGTAAACGCGGGGAGAAACGTCCCGGCAAAGGCGAAGATTGTAGGTAGACCCGCGCCCCATGCAATCCATTCGCTAGAATAGTTCCAGAGAGGGTTTGCCCATGTTTCGATCGCTTCGGCTGAGGATCCTGCTGGATTTGGCGTTCGCGTCCCTGGTGCCGATGGGGATCGCCATGCTTCTGGCGTCGCTGGAGAGCCGCAAGGAGCTTCAGAAGGCCGGCGAACAGAATGTTCGGCTGCTGGCCCGCGTCACGGCGTCGCAGTTGGACCAGCTTTTTCACGATACCCAGCGGGCGGCGCAAATCGTCGCACTCGACGCGGTCGTCAGCGAATACTGCGCCGACCCCGCCACCCGCCCGCGGTTAGAGGACAAAGTGCAGCACGTCCTGAGCGGCGTGATCGGCCTGCATCGCGATTACTCGCAGATCTTCCTCATCAACGACGCCGGCATTGGCATCGCCAGCACGAACGTCCGCAATATCGGCCAGGACCTTAACTTCCGCGAGTACTACCGTCGTGCCCGTGCCGGCGAGGCGAACGGTTCGCACTGGCTGGTGGGGAAGGTGACCGACGAGACCGGCGTCTTCTTCGCGGCGCCGGTGTGGCAGGGAGAGAAGGTCGTCGGCGTCGTGGCGTTGAAGCTGCACGGCGCGCGTGTGCGGGACGTCGTCAACCGGGTGCGCGTCGGAACCGACGGTTACGCGATGCTGGTCGACGAGGACGGCATCGTGCTGGCGCATCCGAACCGGGGGAGCGAACTCCGGCTGCTGGCACCGCTCCCCCTGACCCAGTTGGCGACGATTGACGCGGTGACGCGGTTCGGCAGGCCGACGCTGGAATCGATGGACCTGCCCGCGCTTCAGGCCGCAGTCCAAAGCCCGATGAGCGGCGGGGTCGTGCGGTTCATGATGAAGCCTGACGACGCGCCAGACACCGAGCAGAGCGCCTGGGTCGCGGGGCTGGCGGAGATGAGGGAGAAGCCCTGGAAGGTAATGGTCGTCCTGCCCCAGAAGCAGTTCGCCGAGGCGGCGTGGAACGTGGTAAGACGCCAGACGACGATCGCGGTCGCGGTGGCGCTGGCGGGGATCGCGCTGTCGCTGATCCGGGCGCGATCGATCGTCAAACCCCTCACCTCGCTCACCCAGGCCGCGAACCAACTGGCGGCGGGGAACTTCTCGGCGCGGGCGAACGTGCGGTCGGTGGACGAGGTCGGCCAACTCGCAACAGCCTTCAACAAGATGGTGCCGCAACTGGAAAACCGCATGGAGCTCCAGAAATCGCTCGAGATTGCCCAGCGCGTTCAACAAAGCCTGCTCCCGCAAAAAACCCCCGCGCTCTACCGGCTCGACATCGCCAGCCGCAGCCGCTATTGCGACACCACCGGCGGCGATTACTTCGACTTCGCCGAGGCGATCGACCTGCCCCGCGATCAGCGGCTGATCGCGGTCGGCGACGTCACCGGCCACGGGCTCGGGGCGGCGCTGGTCATGTGTACCGCCCGCGCCAGCCTCCGCACCGCCGCCGCAGAAGGCGGATCGATGGGACAACTGCTTTCGCGCGTCAACCATTGCCTTTGCCAGAGCGTCGTCGAGGACATGTTCATGACCATGACCGTCATGCATATCGACCCCGACAAAGGCGAACTCCGCTACGCCTGTGCCGCCCACGAGCCGATCATTCTTTGCGACCCCGACACGCGGAAGATCACCGAACTGAACGAAGGATCCCTGCCACTGGGCGCGCTTCCCGGCAAGCGATACGACGAGCACGCCGCCTACGGACTGAAAACCGGTTCGGTCCTTTTCCTGGGCACCGACGGCGTCTGGGAAGCGACGAACGAGCAGGACGAATCCTTCACCCGCGCCCGTCTGATCGAGATCATCCGCGATAACGCCCACCTCCCCACCGCCGCGATCGGGAACGCGGTGGAGTCGGCGCTTGCGGCGTTTCTGCACGGCCAATCCATCCAGGACGACATCACCTACGTGATCGTGAAGGTGCGCGAAAAATAGGTACACTGACCGACCTATGTCCCTCTGCGAATTCCGCTTCTCGTCCCCGACGCTCGGCAAACACGTCGGCACATTTGTTATCCTTCCCGACACCGGCAAGCCCCCTTTCGCGACGTTCTATCTCCTGCACGGACTCAGCGATGACTACTCGATCTGGCTGCGGCGGACGCGTATCGAGCACTACGCTTCGCAGTACCCGATCGCGATCGTCATGCCCGACGGTTTTCGCGGCGCCTACACCAACGCCAGCGCCGGACCGCAATACGCGACGTACATGACCAAGGACCTCATCGGCGCGGTCGAGCGCAATTTCAACGTCAACCCCACCCGCGAAGCCCGCTGCATCGGCGGACTGTCGATGGGCGGTTACGGGGCGCTGCGGCTGGCGCTCGGATATCCTGAGCTTTTCGCCAGCGCCAATTCGCACTCCGGCGCGCTGCTCTGGGGGTCACTCCCTCCCGTCCGCACGAAGGCGGATTCCGCGAGCGAGTTCGAACTCATCTTCGGCGCCGATCCCAAAGGCACCGAACACGACCTGCAATTCCTCGCCAATCGCTGCAAGAAACAGAAGACGCTCCCAAAAATTCGCATCGACTGCGGCACGGAGGATTACCTGATCAACCAGAACCGGGCGTTCATCGAATCGCTCAAGGCGTCAAAGGTTCCGCATCAGTACGCCGAGTACCCCGGCGCACACAACTGGGACTACTGGGACATCCACGTTCGCGAGGCGCTGGCGTTTCATGCGAAAAATCTGAAGCTCAAGGCCTGACCGCGTGTCATGGTGATTTCGATTCCCCGAGCATCTTCTCGAGTTGCGGAATCAACTCGACGAGGTGAACCGTCGCGATCCGCCAGAGCACTTCGTGATCGACGTCGTCGTAGTCGTGGACGAGAATATGGCGGGTCGCAATGATTTTGCGCCAAGGCACGTCCGCGTGCGCTTCTTTAAACGACTCTTCGATTTTTCTCGCAGCTTCGCCCACAATTTGAACCTCACGCTCCAAAGCCGCCATGAGCATCGGATCTGTCAGCAGGTCACCTGCTGTGCGAAGGCGGATGAATGCGAAAGCCAGCCTTGCGGCCTTCAACATGTCATGCAGATAGGCGGAACTGATCTCGTCAGGCGGCATACACAATCCTTCGCGTCCGCAGGATATTCGCCCGGCGATACGGGTTGGTCACCAATTCCCGCCGGACAGTATGAACCGGCCGCCCGAACATATGTTCAAGTTCATCCTGCATTTCCAAATACTTCTCGATGGTCATCATCTCCCCGGGAAGCAGCGCAAAAAGCACGTCCACATCGCTCTCAGGGCCGAAATCGTCCCGCAGGATAGACCCGAAGATCGATAGCTCGCTCAGCCGGTGGCGCTTGGCAAACTCAGTCAGGGCGACCTCGTCGATGTTGGGCTTGATGGTCTGCATCGCGATGAAAATCCTACTCCCCGATCATTCTTCGGTAAACAATTTCAGGTACGGATTGTTATCCGGCGTCACGACCTTAACCGTCGCTTTCGTAATCTCCGGCGGATTCACCGGGCGATCGCGCGGGCCGACTTCGTGGGCGGCGAGTTTGTCGATCACGTCGGTGCCGCCGATGATTTTGCCGAAAACGGTGTACTTCTTGTCCAGCGCCTTCGTCCGCTCGTAGTTGAGGCAGATGAAAAACTGGCTGCTCGCGCTGTTGGCGAAATCGGAGCGGGGCATCATGCCCTGCTGTTCCATCGGATCGCCCTGGCGGGCCATGGAGAGCACGCCTTTCTTGTGCTGGCGGTCGTTGAACTCGGCGTCGATCATGTAGCCAGGCCCGCCCGATCCGCCACGCTTCGGGTCGCGGCCGACGGGGTCGCCGCCTTGGACGACGAAGTCTTTGACGATCCGATGGAAGATCTGTCCGTCGAAATAACCTTCTTCACCGAGCCGCAGAAAGTTGTCAGTGGTGTTGGGCGCGGCATCGTAGTAGAACGCCATCGTCAGCGGGCCGTCGCTGGTTTCCATCACCATGTAACGAAGCGGCTCGACGCGGATCACCAGCGCCCCCGGCTGGGCGCCGACGCGCTTGTCGGTTCGCACTTGCACCACCAGCGGCGTGCCCACGAAAGCGGGCAGCGACTTTTCCTTCTCCACGGCATACAGAATGTACGTGCCCGTCTGGATCGCCGGGAACATCGCCTTCAGGTCCACCTGCTTCGGCGCATCGATATTCGTATCCACCTGCGAGTCCTGCACCCGGCCGAGAAAATCGACCAGAACCAGTTTCACCGGCGCGGTGTTTCGCACGTCCACCAGCACGGGCTGGTCCGGCTGATACCACAGCTTCGTCGGAAACAGGATCGAGAAGAGGAACAGCGTTGACGTAATCACTTCGGACATTCGTTCTCCGGTTCGATTTTCTCCCTCTCCCATATACGCATGGGAGAGAGTTGGGGTGAGGGCCAGTCGCCATCCTGCAAAGGACCCTCACCCTAGCCCTCTGCCGTGAGTTCACGGGAGAGGGAACAGTTCTTGCTCACTTTGTAATACTCAATCCGCGCGACACCGTTGGCAGGCATGCGTTATCGGTACACGCCTGGTACGTCAGCCGCAGCGGGATGCTCGTGCCCGGTTCGGGGACGGCCTTGAGCGTGATGAGGATCCGCAGGCGGCCTTCAAGCACGCTTTGCTCCTCATCGGCGTAGTCGTACTTCTTCCGCGTCGGCGGGGGTACGGCGATGTGCTCGATGACGTCCATTGGCGATTCCAATCCCGTCTCCGCCGACAGGTGGTAGCCGTCGGCGACGTTCAGTTCGACCATGATCTGCCGATCCCCCTTCCATCCCGACTGGATCTCCACCACGCGCACCGCCTGGGCCTGCGGCATCTCCAGCGCGATGCGGCCTTCGCCTTCGGGCACCACGCGCAGATCGCCGCGGTTCTGTACGAACTGCAAAACCGCCGCCACCTGCGTGTTCATGGCTTCGCCGTGGTGGTTGGTCTGGATCGCGAACACGCCGATCGCCTTGGCGGCCGACTCGACCAGTCCCAGCGAATCGCACACCATCGCCGCCACCGCGTTACCCGCAGGCAAGGGCGTGTCCTGTCCCACCTTCTGCCTCACGACCAGGTCCTTCGCCGCCGCGTCGGAGAAGTAGAATCCACCGCGCTGCGGGTCTTCGAATTTCTCGATCATCAGCTTGGCGATCCGGTTCGCTTCCTCCAGGCACCACGCGTCCTTGGTGATGCGGTGTAGGTCAATCAGCGTCCGGGCGACGTAGGCGTAATCGTCCAGAAAACCAGCGTGTTTTTTCACGCCGTCGCGACTCGTGCGCCACAGCCCGCCGTCGGGCATGGCGTGCTGGGCGAGCAGGAAATTCGCCGCCTTGCGCGCGGCTTCCATGTATCGCACGTCGCCGAACAGATCCCCGCCGTGGGCGAGGGCGCGGATCATCATCGCGTTCCAGCTCGTGATGATCTTCGTATCCAGCAGCGGCTTCTTGCGCGTCAGCCGCTTCAGGTACAGCTTTTCGCGCATCCCGACGATGTCGGCCGCGCTCTCGTCTTCCGGGCCTGCCGGCAAATACAGCACGTTCTTGTTCGGCGTACCGTCGCTGTGATGCGGGTCGGCGAAATTCGGCCCGCGATCCAGCCCGTACACCACCGCAAATCGCGACGCCTCACGCGGCGTCAGCACGTCCTCCAGCTCATCCATCGTCCAGAGGTAGTTCAATCCTTCCTGCGCATCCACTTCCGCATCGAACGCCGTATAAAACGCCCCTTCCGGCGAGGTCATTTCGCGCAGCACGAAATCAAAAATACCTCGCGCTACGCTCTCATACCGAGGCTCCTTGAACACGCGCGACGCTTCGGCGTAAACCCAGCCGAGCATCGCGTTGTCGTACAGCATGATCTCGAAATGCGGCACCAGCCACATCGCGTCGGTCGAGTACCGATGAAACCCCCCGCCCAGGTGGTCGCGGATCCCGCCGTTCGCCATGGCGTCCAGGGCGTGGCGGAGGGGTTTTTCGACATCGGTCGCGTCATTGCCGACCGCGTGCTGGTAGTTGATCCAGTGCAGCAACAGTTCCAGCAACGTCTGTCGCGGGAACTTTGGCGCCCGCCCGAACCCGCCGTGCTTGGGTTCGTAGTCGTTGATCGAGCGGTAGATGATCCCTTCCAGCCATCCGCTGGTGAACGTGAGCGGCTCGTCCGGCTCGGTCGGCTCGGCAAGTTCATGAAGCACGCCGGTCAGCTTGCCTGCGGTTTCTTCCACTTCTGCGCGGCGCGTATCGAACGCATCCGACAGTCCTTGGAGAATGCCCGGAAAGCCGGGCCTTCCCTGTACGTCCGCGGGCGGGAAATACGTCCCGCCGAAGAACGGGCGCAGGTCGGGCAGCAGCCATACGCTCATCGGCCAGCCCCCCTGCCGGGTCATCACCTGAACCGCAGTCATGTAAAGCTGATCGACATCCGGGCGCTCCTCGCGATCCACCTTGATGCACACGAAATGCTCGTTCATCAACGCGGCGATCTCCGCGTTCTCGAACGACTGCCTTTCCATCACGTGACACCAGTAACACGTGCTGTAACCGACAGATAAGAAAATCGGCTTGTCCTGCTTCCGCGCCGCCTCGAACGCCTCCTCTCCCCACGCATACCAGTCCACCGGATTGTGCTGGTGCTGCTGAAGGTAAGGCGACGTCTCGTTGGCGAGGCGATTGGTCTTCATGGTCAACATAATAGGGGCTTTGTCGCGCATTTCACTTCGGAACACTCTGATCGGGGCAAAGTTTTGCTCCGAATCGATCCGTTCCCAAAATGTAGCATGCGACATTCGCGCTACATCGTCCGGAAACGTTCAACTCCATTCCCGGCCACGGTTTGCGCGTTTGCTCGCGCTGGGCGCACTTTCAAGTGTGCTACATTTGCTACATTCTCCCTACCAAATCGGCAGGGAATCGATGGACCGAACCAAGGTTCGCGACCCCCCGTTATTCGATTGCCAATGAGCCTGCGCGAAGGCCTCAGCGCTTTCGCGGCACCCTTATTCTTACCGCCGTCCCCCGTAAAAGTCCGCCAATAAATCCGCCGCGTCCGTGCCGACTACCCGACCACTTCCACCACGCCGTCGTGGTCGCGGCTGTTGATGAGTTTCATCAGTTCCTCGGCGTGCTTGCGGTCGCGGGCGATGATGACGAACTCGTGCGGGCCCTGCTTGCCATTCCAGACCGTCCACTTCCCCCCGTGGCCGATCGCCACGCGCACCTTGCCGACGTTCTGCGGGATCTTAATCTGTGCCATAACACACCTCGACAGGCATCTTACACCAAGTCCCCGCGGCGCTAAACGATCAGGGAAGCAGCAGCATCCCGGGCGCGGCGCGGTACTGCGCCGGCGTGATGCCCCAGCGTTGACGGAACGACCTGCAAAAATAGTTGGCCCCGCTGAATCCGCATCGCCTGGCGACGACATCCAGTTTCTCGCTTCCGCTGCGCAGTTCTCGCGCCGCCAGGCCCAGGCGATGCTGCGAAAGATACGTCGACGGAGAGATCCCCGTCGCTTCGTGGAATTGTCGGGCGAGGTGTTCGCGCGAGCAGTCGAGTTCCCGCGCGAGCTGGCCGACGCCGAAACGCGGATCACGTCCGTGCGATTCGATCAGCGCGGTCGCCTGGCGGACGCGCGTCGCCTGTTCGATGCGCGACCGCATCAGCACGCTGTGGATCTGCATGATGAACGCGTACGCCACCGCCGACGCCTGATAGCGGTCGAGCGGCACGCCCTGGGCGTACTGCCCTGCCATCGCGGTGATCTGGTCGGCGACGGTGTGGTCCTGACCGAAATCGAGCACCCGTCCGAAGGTTGCGTGAATGCGCCGCATCCACCGGATCGCCACCGGTCCCACCAGCGACACGTACGCCAGTCGGTACGGCTCTGGCGATTCTTTCGCGTACCCGTACTGAAACGGACCGGGGATCACATCAATGAACGCCGTGTTCGCCGACAACATCTGCCTTCGCTGCGCGCGGGTATAAAAGCCGCACCCCTCCAGCGTCATCTGAAACACAACGTGCGGCCGATCGAACCGGTTGGCGCAGTCAAAATAATACGCCTCGTCCCGACGAATCTCGATCTCCGCGGCACCCAACCAAAACAAAGGCTCGTGACTTCGCATGAACGGATCGGGCGGAGGCCGGCGACGGGATGCCATGTCACATTTGTACTACAAGGACTCCCCGCGCTCCAACCTCCCCTCGCAGAGGCGACACCTGCTTCGCCTGCGATCGTCGGAACACGTTCGACGCAGCGGTGTCGCGATGAACCAGAGATGAAACGGATTTCACCATTCGTCGTCGCTGGCACTGCCTAATGTAGGTCAACATTTTTGAAAGGCCCGCATTATGAATTCGCTGAACGAACTGCTTGAGGACGAATTGAAGGATCTTTACAACGCCGAGAACCAGCTCACCAAGGCTTTGCCGAAGATGGCGAAAAAGGCGACCTCGCCGCTGTTGAAAAAGGCGTTTACGTCGCACCTGGCGGAGACCGAGAAGCAGATCAAGCGGCTGGAGAAAATCGCCGGCAAGCTGGACATCTCGCTGAAGGGAAAAGTCTGTCACGCGATGAAGGGCTTGGTTGAAGAGGGCAAGGAAGTGCTGGAGGAGGATGGCGACGACAACGTGATCGACGCCGCCTTGATCGGCGCGGCCCAGCGCGTGGAACATTACGAGATCGCCGCGTACGGCACGACCCGCGCGATCGCCGAACAGCTCGGCCTCACCGATATCGCCAAGCTGCTGCAACAGACCCTCGACGAAGAATCCGCCGCCGATAGCAAGCTGACGAAGATCGCGGAGGAAGAAATTCTCCCCGCCGCGCCCCATGAGGAAGAGGTCGCCGCGTAACGAGCGGCACTTCCAACAAAACTGTCATCCTGAACGTACTCGTGAAGGATCTACTCGCCATGTCGATGGAGTAGATCCTTCACGCGTAGGCCCATCCGGACTTGTGCAGCTATGACGTCTGCGTCGGCGATTCGGTCATCGAAAGTAGGCGACGCAGGCGTCGCAGCTACATGTGCGTCGCACGCGGGCGAGCCCACGGTCAATGGGGATTGAGGGCGACTTTACGCGCGGTTCTCGCGACCCCGCTCATTGCCGACCCAGCTTCTCGTAGTACGTCTTGAGCGCATCACTCCACGCCGGCGGGAGGTCGCCTTTCATGGCGTCGTGGATCTGGTCTTCCATGCGCGTGCTGATCGTCGGCGACGTGTCCTGCTGCACGTGGATTTCCCCGCCGACGAGCATGCGGCTGGTGTCCATGGTGTCAAGCAGCACGTCCTTGCGGCGCATCGCGTTCTGGTAGCGATTCGCGCCCAGGTCCGCCTCAACGCGGCGCATGATCGCGATCGACTGCATGAGCTTGAAGTTATCGTACTTGCCGAGTTGATACTGCAAATTCAACCGCTCGGCGGCGTTGCGGAGCTGGGCCTGCTTCTGAGCAAGCCGCTGCATCTCCTTATCCAGTCCCGGCGGGACGGGTCCTTCCAAGCCTTCGCCGCCTTGCCCCGACAGCTTCCCCCCGCCGGTCGCGCCGCCGACGGGGTCTTTGGAATCGTCTTTAATCTGCCCCTTGGCGAACGGCGTCGGATCGAGCCGCGTCGGCGTATTTCGTCCGCCTTTGCCGCTGGCGGTTTCTTCGACGAACTCGCCTTGCGACTTCCCGCTACGCCCCTCACCGGAACGCCCGCCCATCTCGTTATTGTTGGGTAACTGATTCCCGGTCACGCCCTTGGCGCTCATGTTCGCGATCGGACCGTCGGCCGCATCCCAGCCCGCGCCTTTGTCGAGGCTGTCGGTCCAGTTCGCGTTCGTGTCCTCGGCTTCTTCCAGAATGTCTTCCTGCTCCTCCATCAGCTCGCCGATCATGTCCTCTAATTCCTTCGGAAGCTCCGCCATCGGGATGTCGTTCTTGGTCAGCGGGTCTTCCTGATCCCACTTGATCCGATCCGGGGTATCGACCAGCCACTTTTCAAGGTTGCTGGTGATTTCCTTCGCCAGTTCCAGACCCATTTCCTCGGCGCTCACCGCGATCTCGGTCTCCTTCTTCTTCAGCGCGTCCTTCGCCATGGTGACTTCGGAATAAACCTCCATCAGTTCCTTCAACAGCGACGCGTTGGCCATATCCTGCTCCGCCAGCTTGCTGAAGTCGGCGATCTTCTCCTGCATGAACGCGTCGAGTTTTTCCTGGCTCATCGCCAGCTCTTCGAGCGCTTTCTTGTCCTTGTCGGTGAAATCATCGACGGGCTTTTTCGCCAGCGGCGCGGTCGCGTCGAGGATTTTCTGCTGCTGCTTCATGAACTCGTCGAGCGCGGCCTTCAGGTCCTTCATCGCTTCCTCGCGCGTGGGGAGGTCGCCGCCTTTCTTGGTTTGCTGATCGATGAGTTCGGGCGACGTGACGAGCATCGCCAAAAGCGATTCGAGCGTGGAGATGATTCGCCGCTGGCGCGCTTGCAGCTCTTTGTGCAACGTCGGCCGAATGGTTTCGCTGGGTTCGGTCGCCAGGTTGCTCGACAGTTCCACCGCGTCGGCGCCGGGGTTGCGGGCGAGCATCATGAGCGTTTTCTGCACGTTCGCGTCCGCCGGCTCGAAGCTGAACGTCTCTGCCACCTGCGTAAGCCGGTCGCGCAGCTCCGTCTGCCCCGCCGTGATCGGCTGCATCGCGTCGAACGCTTTCATCGAGACCGTCTTTGCGTGCAGATCCTGCTGCTTTTTCAGCATTTCACGGATGGCTTCACGCAGTTTGTCGAGGCGTTGCTCCGATTCTTTTGCGATCTGTGCGGCGTCTCGGAGCGTGATGGAGTAGATCGCCGATTGTGTCGTCTGGCGGCCGCGATCGGGCGTGAGGGAGCGGTTGTCGGTCGCCTCAACCTGCACACGAATCACCGTCCCGTGCTTGCGCCATTCCGATTTCAGAACCAGTTTGTGCGACAGATCGAACGTGGGCTGGCCCGTCAGCGGCAAATCGCCGGCGATCTCCAGCGGCGCGTCGGGGCTGGCGGACACCAGCACACGCGCCTGCGACAGTCCGATGTCGTCCTTCAGATCAGCCTTGATCGTAATCTCCGAATCCGGCGCGACCGACACGTCCTGCGTCGGCCACTTCATCGACACCTGCGGCACCGCATCGGGCGTGGCGCGAAGATCGACCGCGGGCTCAGGCAACCGCGCGATGATCTGCCCGGACCCATCCGCCAGCAGAACCGACAGCACTACGTCCTTGTCGGCGGTAAATGATGCGGTGAACTGCTTGCCGTCGGATTGCCGCTGCATGGGCAATGGTTGATCCTCCGCCAGTTGCAGCATCGCGGCGCTGACGGCGTTGTCGATCTGGGCGTTGATGTCGATCTTGCTGCCCTGCAACACGTTAACCGGCGCGGCCGCTTCGGGATTGATCTTGATCAACAGCGGCGGCTGCTTCGCATACGCCGGCGGGGTGACCGCGAGCGTCAGTTGCGTTAGTTTAATCTGCTCGATCACCTTCACGTCAAACCACCGGCTCTGCGTACCGCCGATCTCGACGCGATAGCGCATTGATTCATCGACGTGTTCGATCCGCGACGCAAATCGGCCGGGCGCGACCGACGGGACCGACCAGTGCGATTTGCCTTCGATGCGCGGCTCGACGAACAACTGCGCATCGACCTGTTGCTCCTCGGTCTGCCCGGTGATCTCCAGCAGCACTTCCAGCGGCTGGCCTTTGATGAGCGTGGTATCGCCGGGACGGATGGAGGTAATTTCGATACTCGACGACGCCGGCACGAACGCCGACGGCGAAAACATTTGCCGCCACCCGTGCGACACCTGTGGCCAAAGCAGCACGCCCGCGACCAGCGACAACACCCCCACCACCCCGCTGCGCCACGCAAGGGGCAATAGCTCGCGATACCGCACCGCATGATCGATCGAAGTAGACGCGGTCTTCTCGCGGATCTCCGAATAGATCAGCGGCGTAAACGGACTGGCCTGCACGTCATCCCGGCCGGCGAGCAGCAGGGCGTTGGTGAGACCGTTATGAAGCCCATCGACCCGCTGCTCCACCAGCCGTGCCACCCATTCCAATTTCTGCCTGGCGAGCAACGGCCGAACGATCCACACCCCCGCCGCCAGCACCAGCACGCCCAGCCACGCGACCATCGCGATCAACGCGAACGTCCCCGCCCCGCTCCAATGCGCGACCATCCCCGCGACCAAGCTGGAAACGACCGCGGTCGCGCCGAACAGCAATCCGCCGCGCGCGAGTCGTTGCAGGCGGTACTTCTGTCCGACCGAATCGAGGGCGTCGACGACCGAGGCGATTTCAGGCTGCGCGATCTGGCTCATGGCGGGCAGGCTCCCACACCATGATATCGACAAACGGTGGGTCGCGTTGATGGAAAGTTACTCCCTCTCCCATGTAACCCTGGGAGCGTGGGTGGGAGCGTGGGGGGAAGGTGACGATCGAGCATCGGCTGGACGGGACGATGAAGCTTCGGTTCAAAGGCAAATACTTCTTGTTCAGTGACCTCTCCGCCCGCGTTGGGAGCGACGCGGAGGCGAGGTCCTTGCCCCCCCTGAGTTTAGCGCATGGGCTGGTACCCGTGAGCGAGGCGGTGGTGCGGTCGATGAAAGCAAACGAAGCGTCGTTGTTTGACGACGCTTCGCTCACGGTACACCAGACCGCCGGGCGCTCGGGTCGCACTCCTGCG
>JBBQQZ010000043.1:0-16340 GCA_038215325.1 Tepidisphaerales bacterium
TCCGGCATTCTCGCACAGGTGACCACCGGCGTCGGGCTCAACAGCGAGAACGTCGTCCGCATCTTCGGCACCGAAGGCAATATCTACATCCCCGACCCGTGGGTCTGCGATCGCAACAAGCCCAATACCGGCAAGATCGTCGTCAACAAAGGCGGCAAGAGCGAAGAAATCGTGATCCCGAGCGAGTACAACACCTTCACGCTCGAAATCGACGCCCTCGGCGACGCCATTCTGGCGGGCAAGACCGAAGTCACCCCGCCGGGCATGACCTGGGGCGACACCTTGTCGCAGGCCCAGACGCTCGACAAGTGGCGCCAGGCCGCCGGCGTGAGCTTCACGATCGAGACCGACAAAAAATACCCCGGCGTCACCGTCAGCGGCGAAAAGCTGGCGGCGAAGCCGAACTCGATGAAGTACCTCGACATCCCCGGCATTGGCAAGAAAATGTCGCGTCTGGTCCTCGGCTGCGACAACCAGCAGAACCTTTCGCACATGGCGGTGATGAACGACGATTTCTTTGAAAAAGGTGGCAACGCCTTCGACACCGCCTACATCTACGGCGGAGGCCATCAGGAGCGGCTGCTCGGGCAGTGGATCAAGCTGCGCGGCGTGCGCGACAAGGTCGTGACGATCGTCAAAGGTTGCCACACCCCCGAGGCCGACCCGATCTCGCTCAGCCGGCAACTGCAAATCAGCTTGGAACGCATCCAGTCGGACTACACCGACATCTACATGATGCACCGCGACAACCTCGCCATTCCCGTCGGCGAGTTCATCGACGTGATGAACGAGCACGTGAAGGCCGGCCGGATCAAGGTGTTCGGCGGGAGCAATTGGTCGTTAGCGCGAGTCGATGAAGCTAACGAGTACGCGAAGAAGAAAGGCTTACAGGGCTTTGGCGTGGTGAGCAATAATTTCAGCCTCGCCCGGATGGTGGACCCGGTCTGGAACGGCTGCGTGGCGGCGAGTGATCCGGAAAGCCGGGCGTGGTTCACCAAGACGCAGACGACGCTCCTGAGCTGGTCCAGCCAGGCCCGCGGCTTCTTCCTCCCCGGCCGGGCGGCGCCCGATCAGCTTGAGGACAAGGAACTCGCCCGCTGCTGGTACAGCGAAGACAACTTCAAGCGCCTGGAACGCGCCAAGGAACTGGCGAAGAAGTACAACGTCAGCCCGATCAACATCGCGCTGGCGTACGTGCTCCGCCAGCCGTTCCCGACGATCGCACTGATCGGCCCGCGCCTGCTGAGCGAAACCCGCACCAGCCTGCCGGGCCTGACGGTCGAACTGACGCCGGATGAAGTGAAGTGGGTCAATCTCGAATCGTAAATCACTTGAACGGATTCAGCAGCACGGGCGTCCTCGCCCGTGGCCGCCTCGCGGGGTGGTCACGGGCGAGACGCCCGTGCTACGTTATCGACGTCACTCCGCCTTGATCGTCCAGTAGTTCGTGCGGGTCTGGGCTTTTAGTTCGTAGGTCTGCTGGCCATCTGCGCTGACGAACTTCGTCATCACATGCTGGCGATCGGTGGCGAACCAGTAGGTGCCTGCCAGGTTGCCGTTGATGATGACTTCGAGCTTGTGGCTGCTGGATTCTTCGGTCACGTACTTGATCTGCGCGGGAACGGGGTCGGCCGCGCTGAGGCGAGTGCTTTTTTGGTCGGGCAGCACGGCGATCGTCAGCGTGGGCTTCGCTGCAAAGTCATAGTCTCGCAACCACACCGGCAGGCTGTTGACCGCGACCAGCGGGATCTTGCTGTCCGGCGACGCGACCGACTTCTCCACGCGCCCGGAATCCGGCATGTAGCTGAAACCGAAATACTTGTACGAATCGCCGGTGCGCGGCGAGCGGCTTAGTTCGTATTGCTTGAAGCTCGTGCCGCAAAACTCCTGGCTGCCCATGTCCAAACGCGTGAGCGCCAGCCCGTCGACCGTCAGGTGCGAGGTGGTCGTGTATTTGTAGTCGTAGTTGGGCGTGGGGATGACTTCGATCTGGTTGTGCTTGAAGACTTCAACCGTGTCGGTGCTCTTGTCGGCCTTGGTCCATGTCTTGGTGTCGTGCTGCTCTTTGTTGGTGAAAAATATGGCCTCGTACGCGCGCGGCTTGCCGTAGATGACGCGGTTGGCAGAGTAGGTGGCTTTTTCGACCATACCGTCATGCCAGATGGGGTCTGCCTTCCAGGCGTCTGCGAACGCGAAGGAGGAAATCGAAAGAAGGACGGCGATGGATAGCACACGGATCATGTTCATCGGTATAACCTCAGACCTCATCATAGGACACGAAAGGCGCGAACGTGAAAGCACTGTTCATTGGCGGGACGGGATTGATCAGCCAGGCGTGTACGGCGCTCGCGGCCGAACGGGGGGTGGATCTGTACCTGCTGAACCGAGGAAAGCGCGACGTTTCGCTGCCGGCGAATATCACATCGATCCAGGCGGATATCCGCAACCCGAGTCAAGTAAAACAGGCGCTCGGCGAGCACACGTTCGATGTGGTCGCCAATTTCATCGCCTTCAATCCGACCGACATCGAAACCGATCTTTCGCTCTTTACAGGCCGCTGCGGGCAGTACCTGTTCATCTCCAGCGCCTCGGCGTACCAGCGGCCGGTGAAAAACTACTGGATCACCGAATCCACCCCGCTCGAAAACCCCTACTGGAAATACAGCCGCGACAAAATCGCATGCGAGCAACGCCTCATGCAGGCGTATCGGGACGACCATTTTCCTGTCACGATCGTGCGCCCGTCCCTCACCATCGGCGACGGCATGCTGCCGCACGTGCTGTGGTACTGGTCGAACCCGTGGACGATCGCCCACCGCATTCTCCATGACAAACCGCTGATCGTCCCCGGCGACGGGACCAGCCTGTGGGTGATCACCCACAACACCGATTTCGCCAAGGGCTTCGTCGGCCTGCTGGGCAATGCCAGCGCGATCGGCGAAGCGTTCCACATCACCAGCGACGAAGTGACCAACTGGGACCAGATCTACCACACGCTTGCCGATGCATTGGGCAAACCCGCGAAGCTGGTGCATATCGCCAGCGACTGGCTGATCCGGTTCGATCCCGCGCTCGAAGGCTCGCTGCTGGGCGACAAGTCGACGAGCGTGGCGTTCGATAACTCGAAGATCAAATCGTTCGTGCCCGATTTCCGCGCCACCATCTCCCTTCGCGAGACGGCCGAGCGTTGCGTGAAATGGTTCATGCTTGATCCGAGCCGGCAAAAGGTCGATCTCGTCGTGGACGCGAAAACGGACGATGCGATCATGCGCTACGAAGGCTTGTAGCCCATCCCTACCCGGCGCCGACAAGTTGCCGCTCATAAAGCTGCTTGTACGTCGTACACGTTTCGAGCAGCTCGTCGTGCTTGCCTTGTCCGACGATCTTTCCCTGGTCCATCACCACGATCGTGTCGGCGGCGAGGATGGTGCTGAAGCGGTGGGCGATGACGAAGGTCGTGCGCTCCTGCATCAGCCGTTCGATCGCCTGCTGGATCAGGTGTTCGGATTCGGCATCGACCTGGCTGGTCGCTTCATCGAGGATGAGGATTGGGCTGTTGCGGAGGATGGCGCGGGCGATATTGATGCGCTGCTTCTGCCCGCCGGAAAGCTGGCCGCCGAGGCCTTCGAGGCCGGTGTCGTAGCCGTTGGGTTTTTGCATGATGAAGTCATGCGCGAACGCCTGCTTGGCGGCGGATTCGATCTGGGCTCGGGTGATATTCGGCTGCCCGTAGGCGATGTTCTCGGCGATCGTGCCGGGGAAGATCACCGGGTCCTGCGTCACGATCGCGATGTTCCGCCGCAGGCTCGGCAGCGTCAGATCGGTTACCGGCACGCCGTCGATCAGGATCCTCCCGCTGGCCGGATCGAAGAACCGCGGCAAGAGCGCCAGCAGCGTGGTTTTGCCCGATCCGTTGCGACCAACGATCGCGGTCGACTGCCCGCGCGCCACCGACAGCGACACCTCGCTCACCGCAGCGTGGTTGGTCCCCGGATACTGGAACGTCACGCGATCGAAGACCACGCTCTGCTCCAGATTCCTGAGCACCTTCTTCGTCCCGGCATGCTCCGGCGGACGCTCGGTCGGGACGTCCAGCACTTCAAAAATTCGTGCCGCGGCCGAGTTGGATCGCTGAAGCACGTTGTTCAGCTTGCTCACGCGGCGCAGCGATTCGCCGATCGTCACCAGGCAAAACAGCAGCAGCAGGAAGCCGGTTTTGCCGAGGCTCTGCTGCTCAAAAATCATGTACGACGCAACGATGAGCACCAGCCCCACCGCGATCGCGCCCAGCATCTCGAGCGTGGGCGTGCTGAACGCCTCATACTTGGCCATCTGCACCTGGTCGCGCTGAAGCGATTTCATGATCTTCGCGTAACGCCGTCGCTCGAACCGCTCCGCCGTCGCGCTTTTGACGACGCGGACGCCGACCAGCGTGCCTTCGATCTGCGTCAGCATCATCGAACTGCCCTGCAACGCCGCCCGCGAAGCCCGGCGGACTTTCTTCCCGAACTTCTTAATCACCGCCATCATCAGCGGCGCGAAAACGAGGATGAACAACGTCAATCGCCAGTCGATGATCGCCGCCACCACCAGCGCCAGCATCGCCTTAATCGGCTCGGCGATCGCCTGGCCCAGCACGGTCTTGAACCCGTCCTGCAGCGCCTGGGCGTCGCCCACCAGCCGGCTGGTGACATCGCTGGTTCCGTACTTTCCGAAATATCCCAGCGGCAAATGCAGCACGTGGTCGTAGAGACGCCTGCGGATGTCGTTGATCGCGCTGATCGCGCTGCGGTCGGACAAAAACTCCTGGAAAAACCGGAACACGTTCCCGATCACCGACATCACCATGATGACGCCAAACATAAACGCCACCGTCAGCACCGGCCTTGTGGGCACGATCGAGGCGGCGGATTTCAGCCACTCCAGATGAAACGTCGTTTTCCCCCCGGCAATCGCGGCGTCGAGTTTCTTCTGCACCAGGTCCTGCACGGTCTGCGGGTTGTCGCTAGTGAGCGTCTCGATGATCGGATACATCGCCCCGATCCCGCCGGTGAGGACAAGTCCAGAAACCAGCGCCGAAACGATCGAAACGATCACGTAAGCGCGGTAAGGCTTGAGAAACCCGCACGCGCGCCAGAACTCGCCGTGACGTCGCTTCTGCTGCACTACCGGTTGCGTTTCTGTAGGGTCGATGGTCACGATGGGTTGTGTCGAATCGGCTTTGAAAAAAATTTTCCAGACAGACGCGGTATTGTAAATTTTAATCGAAAATTTTACAAAGCTCCGCTGACTTGTAGAATTTCGTCAGATTATGAACCCGAAGGATTTCAGGTCAACAGAGGCCGGTCGAGTTTATCGTACCGCGACGGGATACTGGGCCTTTGTTCCGAATCCGTTGCCTCCTCAGATCGTCTATGACGGGCAATTGGCGCTGTTGCTCTCGCAAGCGGATGCCGCCTTAAGCGAGCTTTCCGGGCTCGGGCGCTACCTGCCGAATCCAGACCTGCTGATTGCACCTTACCTGAAACGAGAAGCCATCGCATCCAGTCGCATTGAAGGCACACAGGCCGATCTGTCGGACCTCCTGCTGGACGAGATCGAACCTAAGCGCACACCTCCCGGCAGCGATGTCTTCGAGGTTCGAAACTACGTCGCCGCCATGCATCGGGGAATCTCGTTGCTCGAACAGCATCCACTGGCGGGCAGGCTGGTCCGCGGTCTGCATGAGGTTCTCATGCGTAATGTCCGCGGGCAGGAGCGGACGCCCGGCGAGTTCCGTCGAAGCCAGAACTGGATCGGTCCTCCCGGATCCACGCTCAGCAACGCGACCTACGTCCCCCCGCCGCACGACCTGGAGATGCACGAGTGCCTGAAGCATTGGGAACGCTTCATGAACCTGCGCGACACCATACCCGAACTCATCCAATGCGCGCTGATCCATGAGCACTTCGAGGCAATCCACCCTTTCCTCGACGGCAACGGAAGAATCGGGCGATTGCTCATCACGTTGTTCCTCATCGAGCGAGGCCGACTCAGCACGCCATTGCTCTATCTCTCCAGCTACATCGAGCAGCACAAATCGGATTACTACCGCCTGCTTCAGCGGATAAGAACCGACGGCGACTGGCACGCGTGGATTGGCTTCTTTCTCACCGCTGTTCGCGATACCGCTCGAAGCGCGATCGCTCAGAGCAGTTCCATCCTTGCCGTGCGCGATCGGTTTCGCTTGAAGCTGAAAAACCAGCACCGGGCGCTGACGCTGCTGGATGACTTGTTCATCAACCCGTACACCAATGTTTCCCGCGCCGCCGAGCGACTGGGCGTGACCGCTCCCACCGCCACTAAAACCATCGGACAACTTGAAGCCGCCGGCATGCTCGCCGAATCGACCGGCCGCGACTGGGGACGCGTCTGGCTCGCCAGACCCATCCTCGATGTTGTAGACTCGTCTCCTTCGTTTGCGCCGAACCACTACTAGACCCATGCAAATCCCCCTTTCCCAACCGGACATCACCCAACGCGAGATCGACGCCGTCGTCGATGTCATGCAATCCAACACGCTCTCGATCGGCCCGCGGATCGTGGAGTTTGAGAACAAGGTGGCGATGATCGCGCATCGGCGGCACGCGATTGGCGTTTCGTCGGGCACCGCCGGGCTGCATGCCGCCATGCTCGCCGCGGGGATCGGGCCGGGGGATGAGGTCATCACGACTCCTTTCAGTTTCGTCGCCTCCGCCAACTGCATCCTGTACGTGGGCGCCAAGCCGGTGTTCGTCGATATCGATACCAAGACGCTCAACATCGACGTCAGCAAGGTCGAAGCCGCCATCACCGAACGAACCAAGGCGATCGTCGGCGTCGAAGCGTTCGGGCATCCCGGCGGGATGGTCGAACTCGAGCAGATCGCGCGTCGCAACGAACTGATCCTCATCGAAGACTGCTGCGAAGGCTTCGGCGGGCGCGCCGGGGACCGGCCGATCGGTAACTTCGGGCGTGCCGGCGTCTTCGCGTTTTACCCCAACAAGCAGATCACCACCGGCGAAGGCGGCATGATCGTCACCGACGACGACCGCTTCGCCGACGTCTGCCGCGCCCTGCGAAACCAAGGACGCGAAGGCATGTCGTGGCTGGCGCACCAACGCCTCGGCTACAACTACCGCCTGTCGGAAATCCAGGCCGCCATCGGGTCCGTCCAGTGCGACCGGCTTCCCCACATCCTCGAAAACCGCCGCCGCGTCGCGCAGATGTATATGGAGCGTTTGCTCGACAATCGCTACCTCATCCTCCCGACCATCGGCGAATACGACCACATGAGCTGGTTCGTCTTCGTCGTCCGGCTGAACGATCTGTTCGGCCCCACCGACCGCGACGAAATTATCAAAGGTCTCCGCGCCGCCGGCGTGGGATCGAACAACTACTTCCCGCCGATCCACCTACAGCCGTATATGGTCGAGCAGTTCGGCTTTAAGGAAGGCGACTTCCCCCGCACCGAATACGTCTCGGCCCGCACGATCGCGCTTCCGTTCTACTCGCGACTGACCGAATTGCAGATCGACTGCGTGATCGAAACGCTGAACGACCAGATCGAAAAGACGCTCATGGTCCGCAAACCGCGCCACTAGCGCACGCCCAGCGGCGGGGTCAGCTTTGCTGACGCGGTCCTCGTCCCCGCGCGACCCTCAGGCTCAGCAGCGCTGAGCCCGCCGCTAGGCGCTGGGTCGCGCAACGCAATGTAGCATGCTACATTGAGCGCACATCGATCCGGCGACCGCGTACGGAACGCAAACCCTTATTCACATTCGATTTACGCGAACCGCTCCCTTCAGCGCCGCGCCCGCGCAACTTTGCACGTGCTACATTTGCTACATGGAGCAAAGTTAATTTGATTCACTTTTGAAAGAACTCCGAACGCCCTTTCTACCGCCGCCGGGCGCGGGCGTTTGCGCGGGGGAGATTGTGAAAAACAGGGCCAAGTGTCGCAGTTCCCCGCGTAACTTCGCGCGGGGCGTCGGCGTCGTTACAATAACCTGTCGAATAGGAGCGGTCTTGTCCATATCCAACCATCTCGATCCACTCGAACCGCGACGGCTTTGCGCTGGCCTCGGTGCGGACCTGTTCTATGGCGAGGAAGGCCGCGCCGCGGCACAGGACGGCGAATACGGGGACGTCGATCGCAAGCAACTCGTCAGTGTCGATGCTGACGGCAGATTGGTCGTATTTCGCAAGTCGTTCAACGACGCCTCCATTCGGCGATACCTGTCGAACGGCACGCCCGATCCGGCGTTTGAACGCCGTCTGCCCGAAAACACGCGTGGCGGAGCGGCGACGATCGCCCGCGACGGGCGCATTCTCGTTGGCATGAATGTCGATCCCACCGGCGTGGGGGACGAACTGGTGTATGACGTGCAACTGCTGCGACTCCGTGCAGACGGGTCGACCGACACCAGCTTCGGCAAGCGCGGGCTCGGACGTTTCGGCATCGCGCCGCCCGCCGAACTGGGCGGGTACGCGATCAGCCGGCCCGAGGTGTTGGATGTGAGCGCCGACCCCTCTGGGCGGGTGATCGTGCTGATGGCAGTGGAGGTTGAAGATGTTTCAGCGGAGTTTGTTTCGCGGAACGCTTTTTTTGTGGCTGCACGGTTTACTGCTTCAGGGCGGCTTGATGGTTCGTTTGGAGACGATGGGTTTAGGCTGCTCAACACCGGCGCGAATCTGCCAGTCGATCCGGACACCATTCCGATCGACCCGGCCACCGGGCGTCCATCCCCGCCGACCCAAAAGGGTGCATTGCGGCACGACCCGAAAAGCGGACGAACCTTCGCCTTGCTTCAGGGCGGCAGCATAACCACCGCAATCGCGCTGGATAAAGCCGGACGAATCGACCGCAACTACGGCTCGCGAGGCCGCGTCCGAGTGCCCGGAGACGCGGCCACGTACGGCCACGCAGGAAACACCGTGATCGGCGGCATCAACGCCGCTGTCGATGCCGCAGGACGACTCTACTACAGCGTCAACGCACGATACGACAACGGGCAACTGCTCGAACCCCCTGCCGGCGTACTGTTGGGCGGGCTCTATCGCCTTAACACGGATGGCTCGCTCGACGCAACATGGGGTGAAGCAGGATTCTCAAACCTGGAATCGCTTCACGGACAATTCGTGATGACGTATTCGGTCGATTTTGACGGAAACGGACGCGTTTATGTCACCGGAGACAAAGGCGTGGCACGGCTGACGCTGCAAGGCGGTCTCGATCCGACATTCGACTTCGACGGGATCGTGTCCGCCGCTGTGTCAGACACCTACTTCAGCGAACCCGCCGTTCTACCGATCGATAGCGCGCATGAGCCGGACGCGTTCTTTGCCGCAACCAATCTGGGCAGCGTCACGCGATTCGCGAGACAGACAACCGGGGTGACACCCGACGGAACTTTGCGCGTCTACGCCACCTCCGCCGGCCAGGCCGTACGCATAGAAACACATCGTTTCAGCGGGCAGATCCGCGTACAAGTCGGCGACGAAGTAAGGATTGTTGACCCGCGCCGGGTGAGCAGAATCGAAGTCCGCCTCAGCGACGGCGACGACGATTTTTTATCAACCCTGCTGCTGCCCATGACGGTCCATGCCGGAGGCGGCGACGATCTGCTCATCGCGGCGTGGCACACGACCTGGCATACCGGTATCGGCGACGACACCGTCTCCTCCGGCGACGGCGATGACGTGGTTTTCAACGACGCCGGACATGACGACCTCGTGCTCCGACAGGGCAACGCGCGCGTCTATTCCAACGGCGCAAACGCCAGTGCCAGCGTGGTGGCCTCGCCGATACTTGGGCAGTCGGCGTCGATCAGCACCGGTTCGGGCAGCGACAGCGTCCTGATCACCAGCGGGGGCCACGCTTACGTCAGTGATACCGGCGGAGCGCTGAACCGCATCAACGTTTTCTCCACGCCCGACGCGCCCGCCGTCATCACCACCGGGGATTCGGGGCGAACGTTCGTCCAGACCGCAAGCGGAAACGACACCATCAACGCCGGCGCGGGGCGCGACGAAGTCAACTCCGGTGCGGGCGACGACGTGATCACCAACCTCGCCGGGCCGGGCGTTCTCTATGGCGGCGAGGGGAATGACAGCATTCGCGGCGGCGCGGGGAACGATCGCATCGACGGCGCCGAAGGCAACGACACCCTCCGCGGTAACGCCGGCGACGACGAAATCCGCGGCGGGCCGGGCAACGACCGCCTCTTCGGCAACGAAGGCCGCGACACGCTGGACGGCGGGGACGGGTACGACCGCGCCGATGCCGACGATGACGACACCGTCTCGCTCATCGAATTGCTGGCATAGCGAAGGCGCGATCGAATCGCCTTTTTGAAGGGTCGCTCGTGGCGCATTAACCGCCGCCCGAAACAACCGCGCGTTGCGACTGGCGATGCTCAGGGGCGACGCGCTGAACGTCTGCATCCCCCCCAACGACGATCGGTGCCCAGCGACCGCAGGACGCGGGAGCGCGGGGGATTGCGGGAGAGCTGGCGCGTCGCCTCTATAGCGGTAACAGTCCGGTTACCGGGACGTAGAATTTCAGGTAGCGTTTGCCGTCGGTGTAGCGGGTGCCTTTGGGGTTTTCGACGAGGACGGTGGCGCGGGTGTTGATGCGGTTGACGGTGCCGGTGAGGGGTTGGCCGTCGTGGGTGAAGCGGACGCGGTGGCCGGGGCGGAAGGGGGTGTTTTGGATGGTCTTTTGACGGCGGGTGACCATCGCGTGCTGGTGCGCGGTGTGGCCGAACAGGGCGTGGGCGGCGTACTGGAACCGCTGGCGGGCGCAACTGCTTTCGCCGAACGCGAGGAACTCGGCGAGGTGAATCAATTCGTGCTCCATCACGCGCATCAACGCATCAACCCGATCCAGGCACTTCAATCCGACGACGGTGGCGGTTTCTTCGGGGGTGCGGAAATTCTGAAACAGGACGTTGTGGGAGATGTCGATCGCGAAGCGGTAGGTTCCGGCGCGCCGGTCGCGGGTTCGCGTCGTGCGCCCCCCGCTGGAGCGCAGACGGCCGGTGAACTTGAGGGGCAGCGGGAACGAGGCGTGGTGACGGAGCGCATCACTCAACTGCCGATCGAAGAAGCGGTCGTCGTATTGATCGAAGAGGATTCGCAGGTCGCTATCGTGGCAACGGGCGAAGTTGGGGGTCTGGATGTAGCGGGAAGATGTGAGCAGGTGCTCACGAATGCACCGCCGATCCGATCCGCCGGTGGCCAACCCGCGGGCGGGTGAGAAGATGCCGTCGAGAGAGGACATGCGTACTCAGTAGCACGGGCGTCTCGCCCGTGAACGCGTAAGTGAAAGACACGGGCTTGACGCCCGTGCTACTGAAAAACTCAGAGCAATCCTGTTTCGGCGAGCCACGTTCGGGCGATGAGCATGTGGCCGGCGCTGGACGGGTGGACGCCGTCGGGGGTCCAGTTGATGTCGGGCCGGAAGCGTCGGGCGCTGACGAACGCGGTGTGCAGCGGCACGAGGACCGAGGCGTTGAATTCGCGCTTCAGTTCGTTCACCGCGCGAACGTACGGCTGCAAAACCTGGTTTCCCTCCGCCGGCGAAGGCGGTTCGATCACGCTGGGCTGGCAGAGCACGATCTTGGTGTTCGGGAGCGCCCCTTGCACCTGACGCAGGATGACGTGATAGACCTCAACGAACTGCTCGATCGGCACGCCGCTGGGGTCCTGCTTGTTCAGGCCGTGCCAGACGTCGTTGATGCCGATCTTGATCGACAGCACATCGGGCGCGTGGTCGATCACGTCTTCCTTCCAGCGCTTGGCGAGGTCGGTGACCTTGTTGCCGCTGATGCCGGTGTTGATCACGCGCGGGGCGTTGACCGGGTTTTTGGCGTAGAGGTAATCGCGGATGAGGCGCGGGTATCCCGAGCCGATCATCTCCGGGTCGGTGCGACGGCCGCAGTCAGTGATGCTGTCGCCGATGAAGAGAAACGTCTGTCCGTGTTCGAGTGCCAAAGGCATGGTGACATGCTTTTACTCAACGAACCGGGATGCGTCCACTGAGGCGAGACGCGCCGGAGGTTACTTCGGCACTTTGTACGCGTCGATCTGGCGTTGTTTCGCCTGGCGCTCCGCTTCGGCCTTTGTCGCGCCGGCGGTGGCGGGGTTGCTTTCGGCGACTGCGGGATCGGGCTCGACCTCGAACGCCGGCAGTTTGGAGACGCTCGGCGCTTCGACCTTGCCCTTGTCCATGAAACGCACGTTGTCCGGCGTCGCCGGCGCGACGTCCGCCCCCGGCGCAGGCGACTTGCTCGGCGCGATGGCCGATTTGCCCGCTGCCAAGGCGTCGTAGTAGGCGATCACGGTCTCCAGACGCGCCACGTCGACGGCTTCCTTCACCTTCGGCGTTGCCTGAGCAACTGCTCGGGCCTCGCGAAGCTTTCGCGAAGCGGCGGCGTATTTGTGGTCGGTCGCGAGCTTGTTGCCCTCGGCGACCAGACCGTTGTACTGATCGATCAACGCGTTGTGCGCGTCCGTGCCGTCCAGCGCCTTGCGTTGATCGTTGAGGGTCTGGGTGAGCGCCCCATTCCAGGTGAAATACGCCATCCCACCCGCGACCAGGATCGTGACGGCAGCGAACGAGATCGCGGCGGCGGAGAACATCGATTTGGGCTTGGGCTTAACCGCGTGACGCCTGCGGCTGGTCCCGCGCGCCACGACGGCGGCGGCGAGTTCGGATTCGGATTCGGATTCGGTGGTGCCGGCGGTGACGCCGGCGCAGGTTTCACAGACGATCAGGTCGTCCATCTGGTACATCTGCTGGTCGGTCGAAACAGAACGGTGACAATGCTGACAAGTGGAACTGTTCATAAATAGCCCCTGACCTCATGTCCGCCGAGTTTGGGACACCTACCGTACGATACGACCCTCTCTGATGTCTTATATCGCCGTCAGTGGGTTTTGTGGATGAGGTAAAGCGTTTTCCGACCGATTTACGAAAAATTAACAGAAAAACCCCATTTTTCCGCCGAATCGGCGATTGCGCCGATACCATTAAAACCGCTCGTCGGTCTTTCGACCGACGAGCGGAGGAAAATTGTGTTATCGGTCGCAATCCGGTCGCGCCAATTAGGCGGCGACGGGCTTGTAGTTGCGGCGGACGGGCTTGGTGACCAGGCCCATCTTGATCGCCTTGGCGGAGACCTTGATACGGACGACCTGACCATCGATGACCGCGCGAACCGACTGGATGTTGGCCTTGAACTGACGGGCGGTGATGCCCGTACACTTCGTTCCAACCCCGCCAAGGTACTTCGCCTTGCCCCGGTGCGTCTTCTGGTTCCCGATACGGGTCTTCTTGCCGGTAAAGTAACAAACGCGTGGCATAATCGATCCTTTTCAGACTCTAACCGTCACGTCAAATGCAGTCGGCAGGGCTCGAACCTGCAACCTGCGGCTCCGTAGGCCGCCGCTCTATCCAATTGAGCTACGACTGCGTCCAATTCAGTCGAGCCGCACAGCATCCCCATTAGGGGCCAGATTGTCAAGCCGAACCGGCAATAATCCGGATTTAGACAGGACTCACCAATTGCCATGTTCGGACCAGAGGATTAAGTTGTCCTCTGAAATCCGGAGGACTGGTGCAAGAACTGTTAGTTGGAATCGAAGCGATCACCTGGAAGCAGTTGATCATGTTTTTCATCGGCGGCGGGCTGATCTACCTGGCGATCGCGAAAGAGTACGAACCCACCCTGCTCCTGCCCATCGGATTTGGCGCGATTCTGGCGAATGTCCCTTTCTCCGGTGCGATCACCCACGGCTCGGAGCACGGCATCCTCTCCACGCTCTTTGAGTTCGGCATCGCCACCGACCTCTTCCCCCTGCTCATCTTCATCGCGATCGGCGCGATGATCGATTTCACCCCCCTACTCCAGAACCCCAAGATGCTCCTGTTCGGCGCGGCAGCGCAGTTCGGCATCTTCTTCACGATGTGCCTGGCGGCGTTCCTCGGATTCACGCTCAAACAGTCTGCGGCGATCGGCGTGATAGGGGCAGCGGACGGGCCGACTTCCATCGTCGTCGCCAACCGATTCGCAAAGGAGTTGCTGCCTGCGATCACCGTTGCGGCGTACAGCTACATGTCGCTCGTGCCCATCATCCAGCCGCCGGTCATACGCCTGCTGACCTCGCGGAAGGAACGGTTGATCCGCATGGACAACACCGGCTTCCGGCCCGTCAGCCGCAAGACGCTCATCCTCTTCCCAATCATGATCACGCTCATCAGCAGCATCATCGTCCCCAGCGCCGCGGCGCTGATCGGAATGCTGATGTTTGGAAACCTGCTCCGCGAATCAAAAGTTGTCGACCGGCTGAGTCGCGGGGCGCAAAATGAACTGGCGAACATCGTCACGCTGCTGCTCGGCATCTGCATCGCCTCGGTGATGACCGCCGACAAGTTCCTGAACCAGACGACGCTGATGATCATGGGGATGGGCATCATCGCGTTCGTTTTCGACACCGCCGGCGGGGTGTTGTTCGCAAAGGCGTTGAATCCGTTCCTGAAACACAAGATCAACCCGATGGTCGGTGCCTGCGGTATCAGCGCGTTCCCGATGAGCGGCCGCGTCATCTACAAAATGGGCCTGGCGGAAGACCCGCACAACCATCTGCTGATGCACGCGATCAGTTGCAACGTCGGCGGACAGCTCGGGTCGGTCATCGCCGGCGGGTTGATCCTGGCGCTGGTTCACTGATCGCGAAAAACGGAAATGAACATGCTTTTAACGATTCTTGCATCCGTCACCGACGCCGCGACCCAGCCCGCGCAAGACGCATCTGCGCTGGCACCGGCGCTGAAGATCAGCGGCGTCGCATTGCTCGGAATCTTCGTCGTCATGGGCATTTTCGCGGCTTCGATCGTGATCATGGGCAGGCTGTTCCCCGGTCAGCAACCGGAGTGATCGGCCGGGGACACGGGCGTGAAAAAACGCCCTTCGTGCAACAGGCATTTCGCCGCATGCACGACTATGCTGCGGCGTAAGGTTCGATGTCCATGCCAGACGCCATTTTCGGAATTCCCAGCACCGCGTTCATTTTCTGGACGGTCTTCCACGTCATCATTTTCATCGCGATCTACATCGACCTGTTCCTCCTGAACAAGGAGAACCACAACAACAACATGAAGCTGAACCTCTTCACCGTCGCCATGTGGATGGCGGCCGGGCTGGGGTTTGGGGCGATCGTCTGGAACTACAAGGGTTCGACCGCCGCGATGAACTACTGGACGGGGTATCTGCTCGAACAATCGCTGTCGGTCGACAACCTGTTCGTGTTCCTGGTGCTGTTTCAGTACTTCAAGGTGGGAAGCGAAAACCAGCGCCGCGCGCTGGTGTGGGGCATTATCGCTGCGATCGTGATGCGAGGGATTTTCATCTTTGCCGGCGTGGCGCTGGTGAGCAAATTTTCGTGGCTGCTCTACCCGCTGGGCATTTTCCTGGTCTACACGGGCATCAAACTGCTGAAAGCCGGGGATGGCGACCACGTCGATCCGGACAGCAACCCCGCGCTGCGCTTCTGCCGACGGTTCCTGCCGGTGACGCGGGATTATGTCGGCAGCCACTTCACAGCCCGCATCGACGGCAAGTTCTACTTCACGCCGCTGTTCGTCGTGCTGCTGGTGATCAACTTCACCGACGTGATGTTCGCGACCGACTCGATTCCCGCGATCATCGGCGTAACCACTGATCCGTTCGTGGTTTACACCAGCAACATCTTCGCGGTCTGCGGACTCCGGGCGCTCTATTTTGCGCTTTCGGGACTGTTCGACGTGTTCCATCTGCTGAAGTACGGGCTGGCGATCGTGCTGGTGTTCATCGGCGTAAAGATGCTGAGCGAATGGCCGCTCGAGCACTACGTGCACATGGAAAAATCGACGCTCACGCTCGTGTCGCTGGGCGTGGTCGTGGGGACGCTGGCGGGCAGCGTGCTGCTATCGCTGATCATCAAGAAAACGATCGACGAAGAGGAAGCTGAATCGGCTACGGTTTCGTAGTCGGGCTCGACAGCTCGGACGGCGGTTCTTTGAACTCAAACGTTTGCAGCCGCGGGGCGGCGCCGTCCATCTTCCACTGGGTCGAGAGCGTCTTCTTCGTCTTTACGAACTCCACGGGCAGGTCAATTTCGATGGCGTCCATGTCCTGGACCTTCCACCCCATCGCCTGCGAAAGATCCCCACTCAGGCCGCCCCAGGCTTCGATCTGCTCGTTGGCGGCGGTGAGCGCTTCGAGCGTGATCGCGTCGCTGGACATGGCCTTGGCGCTGGTGAGGTTGCCCGAGCCGAC